>QKDP01000059.1 GCA_003252055.1 Desulfobacter postgatei
CCTGCCCAGCCCGGCATGCCGGACGAGTATGACCCATCCGTTCCGGACGATGATATCCCGTTTTAAAAAATCTCCATCATATGAGAAGGCCGCCTCCCAATGGAATGCGGCCCTTTAAGAAAACGACTGTCCGAAAAAATCCTTAATCTTTTTTACTTTCGCACCTCAATGCCCTGTTCGGCAAGATGCTGTTTCACCGACTGGATGGGCACTTCCTCCCTGTGGAAAATACCTGCGGCCAGAGCCGCTTCAGCCTTTGTACATTTAAACACTTCGGAGAAATGCGCTTCACACCCGGCACCGGAAGAGGCAATCACCGGGATGGTGACATTGCTGCGCACGGCATTGATCAGGTCCAGATCAAATCCGGAGTTGGTCCCGTCCTTATCTATGCAGTTGAGCAGGATTTCACCGGCCCCCAGTTCTTCACAGGCCTTTGTCAGAGCAACCGCATCAATGTCCATGGCTTTCCGGCCCCCGCTCACCGTACACTGGTACCAGCAATATGCTTCACCGTTGGGGCCTTTTTCCCCGGATGTCACCTTGACCACATGGTGTTTGGGTGCATCGTCCGGGGAAGCGACCCATACCCTTTTGGGATCAACGGAGATCACCACGGCCTGGGCTCCGTAAACCCTTGAGATCTCTTCAATGGCTGATTTTTTTGTTTTCTGCCCGGATTCAAGGTATGCCATGGCAATATAAACCGCATCCGATCCAATGGAGACCTTGTCCGCACCCGCCCTGAAATAGCGGGCCGCAACATCCAGGGACGAATAGTGTCGGCCCTGGGCATCTGTGAATTCCCGGATTCCGCCGCCAATGGTCAGGGGCACAAACACCTGCTTTGAGGTTTGTTCCAGGACTTTCAGCATGGGCATATCTTCCAGGGGAAAATCCCTGAATCCTGTTATATTTAAAAAGGTGATCTCGTCAGCGCCCTGCTCGTAATATTTCCGGGCCAAAGCCACGGGTTTGCCGAGATTTCTAACGCTGCCCGCTTCCCTGACATCGTACTGGTCTCCTTTGGTGACCACTAAATCCCCATTATCGTTGGACCGGACGTCCAGGCAGGCAATCACCCTTTTTGACAGGCCTTTGGCCGGTATGTCAGCGGGCCCCCGGGCTTTAAGGCTGTCTGCATGGATGAAATTATCAAGCAGCTTCATGCCGGCTGCCCCGCTTTTTTCCGGATGGAACTGGGTTCCGATGACATTGCCCTGCTGCACAGCCGAGGCATAGGGATAATCATAGGTGGTGGTGGCCAGGATGACATCGGGGTTGTCGGGCACGATATGGTAGGAATGGACAAAATAAAATTTTGTATCCGGGTCCACCCCGTCAAGAAAAGGGGAGTCCTGTTTGATGTGGATTCCGTTCCACCCGATGTGGGGTACGGACAGTTCGGTCCTGAAACGTTTCACCCGGCCTTTAAAAAAACCAATGCTCTCATTGACGGAGACCAATTCTTCCTCACTGCCTTCAAAAAGGGCCTGCATGCCCACGCAGATGCCCAGAAACGGCCGGTCAGCGTTGAGATATTCACGCAAAGGCTCAACAAAGCCACGCTCATGAAGGATTTCAAGCATGGCCCCATAATTGCCTACACCGGGGAAAATCAGCCTTTCAGCTGCCAGGATATCTTCAGGTTTCTCAACCATTTTAATGCTGCCGCCCATTTTTTCCACAGCATTGATCAGGCTGCGGACATTGCCGGCCCCATAGTCTAATACCGTAATTTTCATAATTTTATTCCAGCCGCTGTTGTCGTTAACATTTTTTTCCTCGCCCTCTCAGACTTTCTCTTGAATGGGGCATACTCAATGGTATATCTGGGAAACCTGAAAGCATAATCAGATTCTTATTCATTAGCTTAATTTTTTATAGATTTCTTTTCGATGACCAACTTTGATGACCCAAATGATGAGCTCTTGGTCTTGAATTGAATAAACTATTTTATAAGTACCTTGCCTTATTCTATATAAATCATAGCTTGTTCGTTTTTCACTTCCATCCGGTTTTGGGTTGTTTTTTAGTCCATCAATTTTTTCTAAAATCTTAACAAGATACTGTTTAGGTATTTTCAAAAAATCCTTTTCAACGGATTTTTTGAAAAATATTTTATATTCGTCCATCTTTTCTCAATTTCTTTAACATTTGGTCGTAGCTGATAACTTTTTCATCCTTGCGTTCTTCATATGCAAGCATATCTTCAGCATCTTCTGAGAGAGACTCTCTGACTGCTTGATTGACCAAATCTGTTATAGAACGAGATGTTTCTAATGCTTTTATTTTGAGTGCCTTATGCAACTCAGGATCAAAATAAATTGTTGCTCTTTTTGTTTGAGTAGCCATGACATTACCTCCTTTAATCATAATAACATTATAACGCTACAATGTCATGTCGTCAAACCTCCCCAAATCCACCATCTAATATGTTATTTCTTTGTTAATTCAAAAGTTTAACAAGATTTATCTTTCACCAAATGGGTGAAAGATAAATGCAGTTAATTGATTGATTTTACATTAAAATCAGAAATTAGATGGTGGATTTGGGCCTCTTTAAAGTGAATCGGGATTTTGGGGTCATCCATGATTCTACTTAATATAATAAGGTTGCACATAACCAATTGAGCTGATGGACTGGGCGGCTTAACCCAAAACCTTATTGGAGATTAACCTTATTTTTATTTTCAAAATTATATTCCGGCATGGATTAAAAATCAATGGAACCCGGGGTGTGGGAACAGGAAATCATCCCGGATATTCAAATGTCTTGCCGCATTTTTTCGACCGGTGAGGCCTATGTCTGGACCATGAGGATGCTGGGCCTTCTTTTGTGATCCCAAGCATTTGCCTTTGTTGACAGTGCCGGGGCCAAGGGCATATGATGCGGTATTTTTACAAAAATTCAAGGAGGCGCCATGAAATGGATTCAGCGTGTCTGTGTCGTCATCGCTTTGCTAATAGTCTGCTGTGTGATTCTTTTTTTCTTACTGCCCCGGTTTAATGATTACCAGGATACCGGACAATTAAATCTTGCCGGCCTGAGCCATCCCGTGACCGTAACCCGGGACGATTCCGGCATTG
>QKDP01000375.1 GCA_003252055.1 Desulfobacter postgatei
GTTGAAATGTCATCGAAACCGCCGGATTGGATAAAATATTCCGTGACAAGCCCCATGCGTTCAAAATCATGCAGGTTTTCCCAGAGCTGGATGGCTTTTTCAGGAAACCACCGGTTTGAAAAAGATACGGCAAAGTTCCCGTCCGGCTTTAACACCCGTGCCACCTCCTTAAAAATGGGTATGGGATTGGTCAGGTACTCAACGGACAGAGAGCAGACAGCCACGTCAAACTCATTGTCATTAAATTCCAGACAGAAGGTGGTGTTCAGATCCTGTACCGTATGTGAGGTAAGCGCCGGATTACTGGCAAGCTCATTTGTAAGAGATGAACGCTCAGGTATGCGGGGGAAGCAGCTAAGATCCGAAGGAACTGATAGACGGAAATAATAACCTGATACCCGTTGAATGATATGATCCATGCGTCGGTTTCTGTACCAATCTTTGTAGCAGAAACGACCGAACGACCCCAAAAATCAAAAAAGCCCCTGAAAACAGGGGCATTGTAGATGCTGGTAGCGACGCAGGGAATTGAACCCCGGACACTGCGGATATGAGCCGCATGCTCTGACCATCTGAGCTACGTCGCCACAAAAACCAGGGATTAATAGCACAATGTCTGGGTATGTGTCAAATAAAATTTAAATTTGTTTTAATAATTGTCCTTTAATACGGATCAATACATGGCTGCTCTATTTATCAGCAGGCTCAAATCCCTGTACCTCCACGGTGAAGTTGGTCAGGTCATCGGGCAGGTTGGAAAAAATCAGCATAAACATAACCGAAGCGCCGGGCTTGATATTGACATTGGTGTTCTGGTTGCCCTGTCTTACACCCATTTGCCTGGTTATGTCCGAGATGTTACCGGACTTGAGTGTCTCTTCGGGAATTATATTTCCGCAATAGGCAGTCAGCATTTCTGCTTTGGTGCTGTCTTTTGTCATCAGGGTGCCCTTGACCTGGATGTAGCTGACAGCAGTATTGGACGGGTTTTTAATCCTGCCCGTAACAATGAACAGGTCCCCTGCGCTTTTATTGGAAACAAACCGGCCATTTATACTGGGTTCGTCCGGGACGGGTTTCAGTGGCGGCTGAAGAGCCTGTTTGGGCTCAAGCCATTCGGTGATAAAGGGAATCTGAATGTCGGACACCACCGGAATGGCTACGCCAAGGCGGATGATTGCCACATAGGCAGCCAGAATCAGCAGAAACAGCACCAGCAGAATTTTAACCAGCAGATTTACTCCTTTTTTCTTCTTTGCGCTTCGTTTCAGGTAGACCCCTTGTGCGGAAAACGGCGTGATCAAGGGCCGTTGGCCTATTAATGCCTCTGTGGTGGTTTCGATTTCGTCATCAGCCGGGGCCAGCGGGGTTTCAGGCGGATATGTGTTGTCTTCCACGTCAGGGTCCGGAGTGCTCATACCGGTGTCTTCCGGTTCGGTCCCCTGTTCCAGCACCTTGTCATCTTCTGGAAATTTATTCTGCTCTGAGACGGTTTGTTCAATCTCCTCGTGGGTTTCCTGGGCATCCGGTTCTTCAGTGTCATCAGATTCAAGCGTGACGTCATTTTCTATTGACAGCTCCGGTTGTTCTTCAATTATGTCGCCCTGCTGCTGGGCAGGGGCGTCAATCAGGTCTTCTTCGGGTTCGGGGGATAAATCCAGGCCGCCATCTTCAATAATAAGATCTGCTTTGGGATCGTCGTCAAATTCAAATTCAGGCGCGTCATTCTTTTTTGTATCCAGTTCAAGGTCATCAATGGACAACTCTTTTACGGATAGGTCATTCATGTCAAAGGAGAGCTCTTCCAGCTCAAGGTCTTCATCTGCACCGTCATCCCGGGCAAAACTGATTTCAATATTAGCCGTATCCGTATCTGAATCCCCGGACACAGATGCCAACCCAAAAGAAGTCCCATTTTCAATTTCTTCAAATTCAAATTCCTGGTTGTCCAGTTTAGGACCATAATCCTGGAAGTCCGGTTCCTGTTCATCTATCTCAAAATCAGCAATTTCAAAATCCAGGCCGTCTTCGTCAAAGTCCTTGCCCGGATCTTCAATTTCAATGTCCTGGTTCTGAATATCTATAGCGTCTGTCTCTTCCTGAGGCTCAGCCGGATCCTGTTCAAATTCCAGTTCATCGAATTCAATTTCTGGACGGTCTGCTGGAAAAGCTGTAAAAACATGCCGGCACTTGCTGCATCTAACCTTTGAACCCTCAGGCTTGACCAGGGCGTCATCAAGGACAAACTGGGTTGAGCACGCTTCGCAGGTAATTATCATTGAGCATTCCCTTACCTTGAATAATTAACGTTATAATTTTAGATTATAATCCTGTTTCCTTAAGTTCCTTGATGAGCTTTTGCTGTTTGGAATTTAAAACTTTTGGCATCACTATATTAACCACAACATAGAGATCTCCACAATAATTTCCTTTCATATGGGGAATTCCCATGCCCGGCAGACGCATTTTTGCCTTGTGTCCGGTCCCCGGCGGCAATGTCAAATTTATGGTTTTGCCTGAAGGGGTGTTCACCTCAACCTTGTCTCCTAAAAGGGCCTGGGTGAGCCGGACATCTTTTGTCATCAGAATATCGTTTCCCTCCAGGGTAATGTCTTGGGGCAGGGACGGGCTGGACTTGATGTACAGGTTGCCGGCGGGACCGCCATTGGTGCCGGATTCGCCTTTGCCTGCCAGTCTGATTTTTTTGCCCTGGGTCAGGCCTTTGGGAATTTTCACCTCAATGGCTTTTACCTGCCCGTGCTCGGAAATGGTGATGGTTTTATCGACTCCGTTGATCAATTCGTCCAGGGTCAAAGGAATTTCATATTCCAGATCTTTGCCCCGGGCCGGGGCTTTGCGACCGTAACCTGCCCTCGGTCCGGCGTTCTGGAAAAATGGATTACCCCCCATCCCGGAAAACGAGGTCTTTGCATCGCCCTGTCCAAATGAAGTGGAAAAACCGCCGGGCCGGTTAAACCCGCCGCCACCGCCGAAACCAAATTCTTTGAGGATGTCTCCCAGGTCAAAATTTCTGAAAATATCTTCCTGGGAAAATCTTTGCTGGAAGTCGGCAGACCCGTAGGTGTCATACTGTTTTCTTTTTTCAGGGTCACTGAGAACCGCATAGGCTTCAGAGATGGTTTTGAATTTATCTTCCAGGGCCTTGTCCCCTTTGGTTTTATCCGGGTGGTATTTGAGGGCAAGTTTTCTGTAAGCCTTTTTTATGTCGGAGGCTGTCGCAGTTTTATCTATTCCAAGAGTTTTGTAGTAATCTTGCGCCATGTTATATCTGATTCCTTTACGTTTAGCTGTATGGTTATTCCTTTAGTACAAATGTGTAATAAAAAATAAGGCGAGACCCGTTGAAGTCAAGGGGGCAGGCCTTCCTTGAATCAACGGGACCGGTTTTGTCTGAATGCGGTAATGGCAACCATGAGAACGGAAATCGCCGCAGGGGTCATGCCGTCAATGCGGGATGCCTGGCCCAGGGATGCAGGATTGATCCGGTTGAGCTTTTCCCTGATCTCGTTGGACAGGCCGTGGGCCGCATCAAAGGAAAATTCAGGCGGGATTTTTATCCGTTCCAGATCCTCAAATTTTTTAATTTCATTGTACTGGCGCCGGATATACCCTTCATATTTAATTTCAATTTCCACCTGCCGGGCTGCGCGATCCTGGACGGGTTCGGGGGCCGGGGCAATCTGTGTTAAAAGATCGTAACTCAGCTCGGCACGTTTGAGCAATTGGGTTAAAGGGACACCTGTGTCAATGGAGTTGGAGTTGTGTCCGGTAAGAAAGGCATTGGTTTCAGCACTGGGTTTGACCACGGTCCGGCTGACCCGTTCAAGTTCTTTTTCAGTGGCGGCCTTGATCCGTGAAACTTCGTCCAGACGCACCTTGTCTGTTAAACCGTATTCATAACCGATCCGGGCTAAACGCAGATCTGCATTATCTTCCCTGAGCAGCAGCCGGTATTCGGCCCTGGACGTGAACATGCGGTAGGGTTCTTTGGTGCCCCGGGTGACAAGGTCATCCACCATGACCCCCATATATGCCTGGGATCTGTCCAGAATAAAGGGCGGGCGGCCAAGTATTTTTGCCGCGGCATTGGCTCCGGCCCACAGCCCCTGGGCCCCGGCCTCTTCATAGCCAGACGTGCCGTTTATCTGTCCGGCCAGGAACAGTCCTTTGATTTTTTTGGTTTCAAGGGCAGGCGTCAGTTCCAGGGGCGACACATAATCGTATTCAATGGCATAGGCCGGGCGCATGATCTGGGCCTGTTCAAGGCCTTTTACCGAGCGCACCACCTGGTATTGAATGTCAAGGGGCAGGCTGTTGCCCAGTCCCGACGCATAAATTTCTTTGGAGTCGATACCTTCATATTCCAGGATTACATGGTGGGAGTCCCGGTCCGGAAATTTTACCACCTTGTCTTCAAAGGATGGGCAGTACCTGGCGGACTGGCCCTTGATATGTCCGCCGTACAGGGCCGAATACTTCAGATTGCTGCGGATGACGGCATGGGTGTCCGGGTTGGTCTGGCCCATGAAGCTCGGCAGCATGGGGGTTGTCACCTTGGTGGTGGAAAAGGAAAAGGGTTTGATCACCTCGTCTGATCCGTGAACATTAAATTTTGAAAAATCAATGGAATCGGCATGAAGGCGCGGCGGGGTGCCGGTTTTCATCCTGCCCATCTCAAGGTCCATGGATTCAAGGCTTAGGGCCAGACCGGTGGAGGCAAACTCTCCGGCGCGTCCCGCCTGAATTTTAGAAGAACCGATATGGACGGTGCCCCGCAGAAAGGTGCCTGTGGTAATGACCACACAGGGCGCAAAATACTCAAATCCGGTATTGTCGGCAATGCCTTTGATTTCATTGTTTTCAATGATCAACGATTCCACCATGGCCTGCTTAAGATCCAGATTTTCAGCATTTTCCAGAACACGCTTCATGTTTCGTGAATACATGTTCTTGTCATTCTGGGTCCGGGTGGACTGGACAGCCGGACCTTTACGGGTGTTCAGGGTCCGGTACTGGATGGCGGAGGAATCTGACACCTTAGCCATCCAGCCGCCCAGGGCATCAATCTCCTTGACGAGCTGTCCCTTGGCAGTGCCGCCGATGGAGGGGCTGCAGGGCATGGCTGCAATTTTGTCCATGTCAATGGTGAGCAGCAGTATGTTGCAGCCCATGCGGGCTGCGGCCAGGGCCGCTTCGCACCCGGCGTGTCCTGCACCCACCACAATGACATCATATGTGTTTTTAAAAATGGTCATAAAATCCTTATTTCTGGACGGATACTAACTGCTTATACAATCACTGAATATAGCTGTTAATCTTCACCTTGGCAAATTCATTTGTAATCTGTATGGTTAAGGCATGGGCGTTAAGGGGTGAACCCATGAATGCAAAAGGATGGAATGGAGGAAGAATTTGGCAGATGCTGATCGAATGAAACGGTATTCGGATTATAATGCTTATCTTCGCAGTCTGTTTGGTGAGCGGGTGCAGAAAATTTCCGTGGATGCCGGGTTGACCTGTCCCAACCGGGATGGAACCCTGTCCAGGTCCGGGTGTATTTACTGCAATGCAAAAGGGTCGGGTACCGGCGCCTTTGCCAGGGGCCTTTCCGTTTCCCAGCAGATTGAAGCCGGCAAGATCGGGGCGATGAAGAAATATAAGGCCCGGAAATTTCTTGCCTATTTCCAGTCCTTTACCAATACCTATGCACCGGTGGATCATCTTAAAGCTTTGTATGACGAGGCGCTGTCCTGTGATGGGGTGGTGGGCATGGCCGTGGGCACAAGGCCTGACTGTGTGGATAAAGAGAAAATCGACCTGCTTGACGCCTACACAAAGGATTATCTTGTCTGGCTGGAGTACGGGCTTCAGTCCGCCCATGACGCTACCCTTGCCCTGATTAACCGGGGGCATGATTTCAAGGCCTTTGAAGCTTCCGTGGCCCTGGCTGCACCTAAAAAAAAGCTCAATGTCTGTGCCCATATTATTCTGGGCCTGCCCGGAGAAACCAAGGCCATGATGCTGGAAAATGCCAGGATTCTTGGTGACTTAGGGGTAAACGGCGTCAAAATACACCTGCTTTATGTGGTCCGGGGGACAGTCCTGGATGATATGTATGGTCAGGGCCGGTATACGCCTTTAGAACAGCAGGAATATGTGGACCTGGTCTGCGATTTTTTGGAACGGCTGCCTAAGTCCATGATTATCCAGCGGATCACAGGGGATCCCCATGCTGACGAACTTGTTGCTCCGTTGTGGTCGGCCCGGTACAGAGAAACATTCAACATGATTCAGCATACCCTTGAAGCCCGGGATTCGTATCAGGGAAAATTCTCACTATTCTTGGATTCTGAGCCGGATTCTAAAAGCGCCTTCTCCTGAGAGGCTTTTTTTCAGGGATTCTAAAACGTGCCTGCTGTCAGTGCGGGCGGATGACGGCCAACACAAAAGCCCCTGAGAAAAGAATTCTCAGGGGCTTTAATAACTATTCACATAAAAGCGTCTGGAATGGTCCAAAACTCTTTCATGTCTGTCGCGGAATGACCTGGGAACAAAGAGTCAGGTCAGCCCATAACCGTTATAAATAAATAAAGTGGTCAGCTATTGCACGGTGACATTTGCAGCGGACGGCCCTTTGGGGCCCTGCTCAATGTCAAATGTGACCTGATCGCCCTCATTCAGGGTCTTAAAACCTTTGGCGTTAATGCCTGAATGATGCACAAAGACATCTTTTCCACCATCTTCTACTTCGATAAAACCAAAACCTTTAGTCTCGCTGAACCACTTTACGGTACCTTTTGCCATGTTGGCAGTCTCCTAAATAAAAAAAATAAAAATTTGCTTCTAACTTTGGGGGGTAATCACAGAAAAATATTGAGATATACACCTTAAGGAAGGAACTAATGCATGTACAAAACATGAATTTTTCGCATTATACTGAAAAAATAAAAAATGTCAATCGTTTTTTCAAAACGCATCAATTATCAAACAGGCTCTTAAAGGATCAGAAACCGATTTCATATGACTTGAATCCGGATGATCGCAGTGCCGTTCTTTCCTTCCCGTCCTGGCGGATGATCAGACATTCGGTGTTGTCAAGGCTGTTGATAAGGGCCAGGGCCTGATGGGTATCCATGACCATAAGTGCTGTGGCAAGGCCATCTGCCCAGGTGCAGGTATCGGAAATGACCGATGCCGATACCACCGCGTTTTCAACCGGATAACCGGTTTTCGGGCTGATAATGTGGGAGTAGATATGACCGTTTTTTTCAAAATAGTTTCTGTAATTGCCACTGGTGGCAATGGCCTTGTTACCCAGGCGCACTTCTTTGTACAGACCTTGATTCAAAATGCCTTTTTCAGGATTTGCGATGCCCACGATCCACGCCTTGCGATGCTTGTTTTCCCCTGCGCCGGCCAGTTCTCCGCCGATTTCCACAAGATAGTTCTCAATTCCGCCTTCCCTGATCAGGCGGGCAATCTCATCCACACCATACCCTTTGGCAATGGAGCCTAAATCCAGTGTGATGCCGGGCATTGTCTTGGTCAGGACATGATCCCCGATTTTGAGTTTGTCAAATCCAATATGTTCAAGTGCTGTTTTGATCTCCTCTGGTTCAGGCGGCGTGCCCCGACGTGCCTTTGTGCCGAATCCCCACAGGTCCACCAGGGGTTTGACCGTGCCGTCCCAGGCCCCAGAGGTCAGGGTATGCAGTTTCCTGCATTGTTCAAGAACCTGGTAGAAATCTTCCGACACCCGGAAAGGCCGATCTTTGGGCGCTGCATTGAACCGGGACAGTTCACTGTCTTTCTGATACATGGACAACCGGGCATTTACCTGTTTTAAGCGCAGATCAATTTTTTCCTGCCATAAATTTTCCGACAGCGGTTTGGCAGAAACCAGCTTAATGGAATAGGTGGTTCCCATTGTCTGGCCGGTAAACACATATTCCTGGGTTGCCAAAGATTGGGCAGGTAAAAGCAGTGCGGTTCCGACAAGCAGCATCAGAGCAAAAATAAAAGTTGTCATATACTTGGTCTCAGGCATGGCTACATTTCTCCTGGTTTTTGTTTATTTTACGTTACAGGACGGTTTCCAGTCCGGTCCTGGATTAAAATACCGGATTAAGTGTTTTTAAAGGCCTTGAACCGGCAATCACGGTCCGGACTTCCCTAATTACCAAACAGGCTCTTACAGTGTCCGGCCGATGATTTTAAGACCATCCAGGGTCAGTGCTAAGTCCACGGATTCAATGGCATTGGATACTTCGGCAATGAGCGGGGCAAGTCCGCCCGTGGCAATGATCATGGGGGTGGTTTTCATTTCCTGTTTCATCCGGTCCACCATTCCGTCCACCATGGCTGCGTTGCCGTAAATGACACCGGACTTGATGCTTTCAATGGTGTCATCGCCGATCACCCGTTCCGGTGCCTTGAAAATTTCCACCCGGGGCAGGCGGGATGCCCTATGGAACAAGGCTTCCGATGAGATCATCACGCCGGGGCAGATGGCACCGCCAAGGTATTCGCCGTTTTCCGTGATGGCGTCAAAGGTGGTGGCTGTGCCGAAATCAATGATGATCAGGGCCTTTTTATGTTTTTCATAGGCTGCCACGGCATTGACAATGCGGTCTGCGCCTACTTCGTTGGGGTTGGAATAGAGAATGGGCATCAGCTTTTTTACGGATGCCGGATTGACCCACAATGGTGTAAGACCCAGATAGCGCTCGCAGAAAGCGTTTAATATCCTCACGGACGATGGCACCACGGAGGATATAACGATTTTTGTGATGTCCGTAAGCAGGATGCCTTTGTCGGCAAACAACGCCCGGGCCAGGATATTGAATTCATCGGCCGTGGTCTCTCTGATGGTTCTAATACGCCAGTCCTGCTTCAACGCTTCGTTTTCGTAAACGCCGAGCACTGTATTGGTATTGCCTACATCAATGACCAACAGCATATTTTTTTCTTTTGATTCCAATGTGCTTTATCCTTTTTTATAAAATTTTTATGCAACGTTGGGGTCTATTCAATTTTAACGGTAAAGACCCGGGGTGAGGCATTGGTCATGACCAGCTCCACAGGGATGTCAATACAGGCGTGCCGGGCATATACCCCGGGTTTAAGCCCTTCAAGATCCATGAACGCATAAATTTTGTCTGTCAGGATCGTGTTGTTCAAATCTTCCTGGGGGCCTTTAAGATCAATGGAAATGGTTGAAGGTTCAATGCTGACTTTTTTTCCGGGCCGATTTTGAAGTTCTATGGGAATCTGTTCAATGGTCCGGGTCCCGGTGAGCGGCTGAACCTGCACGGACACCACAAAGATGGACTGGGCAGCGGTGAAAAGCTCGGGCTGCTCAAGGTATAGGGGGACTTCCTTTTTAAAACTCTCATTGGCATTGGTCAGGTCCACGGGTTTGGTGGTGAGCTGTTCAATCCGGTTGATCAGGGATTCCGCGCCGGTCAGGGCCACGGTGGCGGGATCACACACCGGTGAAAGCGCCATATAGCCCTTGGCCGTTTCTCCGATAAACGGAACCGTCACCTTGAATACCCGGGTTACTTTCCTTTCCAGGCGAATGCTTAAACACGAAGGTCTAATGTTAACAATTAAAGCAGAGCGTCCCAGAGGAATCCGGGTTTTATCCACAGGCAGCAGATAGCGGCCCGGTTCAATGGCATCCGTGGCGCCTGCCGGGTCACATGCCAGGTCCGTATAGATGTCTGCAGGATAGACCAGGCTTTTTTTTAAGAGTTTTTCAATGCGTTTGGGCCGGCATTTGATCCTGACTTCGATTTTGTCTGTGTGAAAATTGGTTAAAATCATATCATCCGGAACATTGGCATAATCCACAGGCAGAAGCAGGTTTGTTTCCCTGGGTTCCTGGGCGCAGGCGGTGAAAATAAAAATCGCCATCACCACAGCCGGCACAGCCAGGCGGGAAAGTGAAGATATCTGCCGGGGCTTAGGCATTCCTGATCGCGTCAATGATGTGTGAGAATGCGCACACCGCTTCAACATCATGAACCCGGATAATGTGTGCGCCGTTCATCAGGGATGCGGCACAGGCGGCCAGGGTCCCGTATTCGGTGCATGCATCCCTGGGCCCGGCTTTTTTGCCCAAAACTTTGCCTTGCACGCTCTGGATAAAGGATTTTCTGGACGGCCCCATGAGCACGGGATACCCAAGGGCTGTGAGCCGGTGAAGTTCCTTGATCAGCACAAGGTTGTGCGCAACGGTTTTACCAAACCCTATACCCGGATCCAGGATAATATTTTTTGGGGCCATGCCTTTTCCAAGCACAAAGTCAACCCGTGCCTTCAGATAGGTTATGATTTCACCCATGAGATCATCATAACTCGGGTTCACCTGCATGGTTTGCGGTGTGCCTTTCATGTGCATGAGAATGGCAGGGGCACCGGTCTCCACGGCCACATCCACCATGGCAGGGTCTTTTTCAAAGGCGGAGATATCATTGATGATGGCCCCTCCGGCTGCAAGGGCTTCTTTTGCCACCCTTGCCTTCACCGTGTCAATGGAGATGGGAATGTCAATCCGGCCGGCAATGGCCTCAATAACAGGAATGGTCCGGTCAAGCTCTTCCTGCTCGCTCACCGGTTCGGAAAACGGCCTGGAGGATTCTCCGCCGATGTCCAGGATATGGGCTCCTGCCGCCACCATCTCATGAGCCCGGGTCAGGGCCTTGTCAAGGCTGGTGTATTTCCCCCCGTCTGAAAAGGAGTCCGGCGTCGTGTTTAAAATACCCATGATACAGGCCTTAGGACCCAAATCCAGTTTGAAGCGGCCAAATTCAAGTGTAAAGGCTGTGAAGGTCAAGAAAATTCTCCGGTTATGGTTTGAACACAAAGTCACCCATCTGCAGCTGTTACAACTTTTCCTGCGCCTTGCATATAGGCAACTTTGCGTCCAAACAGCGGTTTTCGTTCAGACACTAATTATCCGCTTTTTCGTCTTTAGACTTATCTGGCTCATCCGGCAGGTTCAGGTTCGTTACCTCCACGTCAACAATCCGGGTATCAGTCTCCGGCGTGTCCGGATCTGGGGCTTTTATCCCGGTATCGCCGTCGGAGCCGTCATCCTTGACATCTTTCTGCTCATCGTGTACCGGAGCCTCCTCCTCTTTGAGCGGTTCCTGTTCAGTCCGGATGTTACGGCGTCCAAAGAAATCAAAATCCGGGCGCAGGCTTGCAATAAGATCATCAAGTTCAGGCCCCATAACGGTTTCTTCTTCCAGGAGAAGGTCGGTCAGGGCATGGAGGATGTCGATGTTCTCCTCTAAAATGGTTTTGGCCGTGTTGTATGCGCGGTTAATCAAGCCTGCCACCTCGGCGTCTATTTTTTGGGCTGTGGCCTCGGAATAGCCTTTAGCCTGGGTCATTTCCCTGCCGATGAAGATATTCTCATCATGGTCTTCATAGGAGACCGGTGCCAGGGCCTCACTCATGCCGAAACTTCTGACCATGCGGTTGGCAAGTTTGGTGGCCTGCTTTATGTCATTGGACGCCCCGGTGGAGATTCGTTTGAATATAATCTCTTCGGCCACA
>QKDP01000221.1 GCA_003252055.1 Desulfobacter postgatei
CTGGCCCCGCAGACCGGGCATCGCCAGTCTTCGGGCAGGTCTTCAAATTTTGTCCCTTTTTTAATTTTCCCTTTGCGATCGCCCCTGTCCGGATCATAAATGTATCCGCAATTGGCAACCTGACACTGGTACATATCCTTGGGGTCTGACATGATTCCTCCTTTTTAATATATTGATTCAACGAAAAGCCACCCATCTGCGGCGTTGCATAAAAATTTTCAATCCTCACATACTTTAGTCTGCTCCGGCTCCAAATTTTTATACGCCTTGCATCCGGGCAACTTTTTGTCCAATCACTGTAACAAATATGGAAATCAAAAATGCAATCAATATCCCATTTTGAATCTAATGATGATGCTATTTAGTCCCCGCCCATGAGCGCCACACCGGCTAACCGGGCCTGCTGCTGCAGCATGACATCGGCCAGCACAAGGGCAGCCATGCTCTCCACAATGGGCACAGCCCTGGCCACCACACAAGGATCATGCCGCCCTTTGGCCGCAAGCGTGGCCGGCCGGCCCTGGAAATCCACAGTTTCCTGGGCAATCCCGATGGTGGCTGTGGGTTTAAACGCCACCCGGAACACAATGGGTTCCCCGTTGGAGATCCCGCCCTGGATGCCGCCGCTGAAATTGGTTGTGGTACCAAGCCGTCCGTCTTTTACAACAAAGGGATCATTGTGCACAGAACCGCGCATTTCGACGCCTGCAAACCCCGACCCGATTTCAAACCCTTTGGTGGCGGGAATGGAAAGCATGGCATGAGCCAGAAGTGCCTCAAGTTTGTCAAACACAGGTTCACCAAGGCCAGCCGGCACATTGGTACAGATGCATGAGACAACACCGCCAATGGAGTCTTTATCTTCTTTGGCCCGGATAATGGCCGATTCCATGGCCTTTGCCGCATCGGTATCCGGGCAGCGGATCATGCTGGCATCCACCATGTCCCGGGTAAGATTTAAGCCGTCTGTTTCCGGTGCCTTGATCTGCCCCACCTGGCTGACCCATGCCACAATATCAATACCCAGCGCGGTTTTAAGCATCTTTTCGGCAATGGCCCCGGCACAGACCCGGCCAATGGTCTCCCGGGCAGAAGCACGGCCGCCGCCGGAGGAGGCCCGGATCCCGTATTTTAACTGGTAGGTGAAATCCGCATGGGAGGGCCTTGGGATATCTGCCATGGATTTATAATCGCCTGGGCGCTGGTCCTTATTGGGCACAAACAGGCTGATGGGCGTGCCAAGGGTAAGGCCGCCTTCCGTGCCGGACTGGATGGACACCTGGTCCGACTCCTGCCTGGCCGTTGACACGGCACTCTGGCCCGGACGTCTGCGGTCGAGCTGACACTGGATATCGGGCTCAGTCAGAGGCATGCCGGGCAGACACCCGTCCACAACCACCCCGACCCCGGGACAGTGGGATTCACCAAAGGTTGAAACACGAAACAATTTTCCAAATGAACTTGACATGAATTTTTCCTTATATGGTCTGTTTTAATAAACCTGATCCTGGGAATCAATATACTTCTTCACTGTCCGCCGGTCCAGCCCGGCGATGCGTGCAACGGCCTCATAGGTGCCATGTTTTTCATACAAGCGGGTGCAATAGTGGATAAGCAGGTCCTGGGCGCTGAGACTGCCTTCTTCAATCTGCCGGGTTAAAGAATCGGTTTTGGACGCCGATGCCGGCGCCACATCTGTTTCATAGGCATTGCGCAGTACCACACGCCTGACACATTGTTCCAGTTCCCGCACATTGCCCGGCCATGGATATGAAAGGGTAAGGCTGGATTCGATATAGTTAAGCACACGGGAGACAATTTCCGGGGAAGGCTGCCCCACAATACGGGTCACCGTGTGTGCCAGCAGATCCGAAAGCTCATTGGGATCTTGTGCAATTCTTTTGTGCAGGGGCGGCACCGTGATGATATCGGAACACAGGCGATAGTAAAAATCATCCCTGAATATCTTTTTTTCCCGGATCTCCCGGATGCTCCGGTTTGTGGCGGCAATGATCCTGCCGTGAAAGCGGTGTTTTTCATCGCTTCCCACGGGTGAATAAACCCGGTCCTGGAGCACATTGAGTAGTTTTATCTGAACATGGGTGGACAACTCGCCGATTTCATCCAGAAGAATGGATCCATTGGGGATACACCGGCTGAACACCCCTTTATGGTCCTTGACAGCCCCTGTAAATGCACCGCGCACATGGCCGAACAGCTCGGATTCAATGATGGTTTCAGAAAACTGGCTGATATTCAGCGTAGTAAAGGTATTCACAAAATTATGGGTGAATTTGTTTTCCTTTTCATCAAAGGGGATATAACCGGAGCGCCCCATGGCCAGAGCAGCGGTTCCCTTGCCCGTACCGGTTTCACCAAACAGCAGGGTAGTAAAATTTTCCATGCGGTTCCATAGATACTGGTCATACATAAGGATGTCATGGGTGAACACGTTCTGCCACAGATCCCGGCGCAGCTGCTGCATACAGCGGCTGCGCCCCACCAGATGCCGGAAAATAAAATAATAGGCCCGGCGAAGCTGATACGCCAGGGCAATGAAACGCCTGCTCTCCTCAATACCGAATCCCCAACCGCGCAAAAGAGCCAGGGCCTCCGGAGCAAAATGTGCGTCCAGGGACTCTTCAGCATTATCAAGCTGGCGTGTGATCAGGGTGTCGATCTGTTTTCTGAACAGATGAAAAAAGTGAAACAGCAATGCAGACCGCAAAAAATACCGGGCCTCACCCTTAAAAGAACTAAGATTGATTTTGCCGCGCTTTTCCATCTGCGCCAGGCGATGATTCACGGCTTGACACGCCTTAAGCACCCTGATATCTTTGGGACTTTCCGGTGAAACACCTGCAATTTCGGCTTCCCGCAGAACCCGCTCCCTGCCAAAGGGATTGGCAGCACCGGCGTAGTGAACGCATTTAAAAAAATTCAGTTCTTCGGGCAAAAAAGAGGTGACTTCTTTCATATTCCAGACAGGCTGTTAAGTTATTGTTCATTTATTGTATGACATGAATACAATTTTTGCACAATAATTTATAATTCAAATCTTATTTTCAGATAAACAATATTTCTTTTCTTTATATATTCAAAATGTTGTCATATCAGCGTAAAAGAGTGGCACGATCTTTGTAGCGTTACCCCAAGAATAAAAAAAATAAGGAGATACCTGTGCTTAATAGAATACTGACCACCCGCCTGCCCCTGCTGGCATATCATCCCCCAAAAACATATGACCTCGATTTTTTTAAAAACATCTGGCTGGCCGGCGCCATGCCTGTTCTGGATACCCAATTCATAAACGCCTCAAAACTTTCCGACCTGCTGTCGCAGTTGCAAAATCAAAATCTGCGCCACGGCATCCGCATCTATGCGGAAAATGAAGCTATCTGGGACTATTTTGAACAGTACCCGGCAGATCTGCCCGAATGTGTCATTGTTGCCTATCATAACCCGGATTCACTGATCAAAAGACAAGCGGTAAACGCTGAGATTCTGATGATGGAAATTTATGAACCCGGACTTGAGACCCTCCTGAAAAAGATCAATCCCCATGGGATTATTTTAAAAGGCAGGGAAGCCGGCGGCAGAGCATCTTCAGCGTCAAGCTTCATGCTCAGCCAGTATTATGCACAAAAAATTGACCTTCCATATTTTGTCCACGGCGGCGTGGGGTTTCACACGGCACCCGGATTTTTTGCAGCCGGTGCTTCAGGCCTGGTGTTGGATGACCAGCTCTATCTGGCCGAAGATGCACCGGTTTCCGGGGCGTTTAAAACGGCTCTTGAAAAAATGGAAGAGACGGATACGGTTATTTTACAGGCCGGCGACAACACACAGCACAGGGTGTTTGCCAAACCCGGGACAAAGATTGTCCAGGACCTGATCAAAAAAATCAGCATTAAAAAAGCAGATGGGCAAAGTCTGGATTTCATTGAAACCGCACTTGAACAAAACATGGCATCCCTGGGCCAGGATCATGACTCCCCCATGCAGGCCCTGTTCTATCTTGGCCAGGACGCGGCCTTTGCCCGGCACTTTGCAAAACGCGGCAGCCGGCTGACACAGATGATCCGGGCCTTGTTCACGTCTGTGGGCAACGCCCTGAACGCTGTGGAGCAATTTGATCCCTTAACAGAAGACGCCCCCCTGGCAAAGGAGCATGGCACCCGTTTCCCCATCACCCAGGGTCCCATGGCCAACATTTCCGACAACAAAGAATTTGCCAAGGCAGTTTATAACAACGGCGCCCTGCCCTTCTTTGCGTTAGGCAGTCTTCCCGTCGAGATTGCAAATGAAATCCTGCCGGAAAAATCAGATGAGCTCCCCGCATTTGGTGCCGGCATGATCGGCATCAAAGCCTTTAACCCGACCCTGGATCATCACCTGGACCTCATCAAAACCAAGAAAACACCCTTTGCCCTGTTTGCCGGCGGCATTCCCTCCCAGATCAATGAATTGGAAGCCAGCGGCACCCGGGCATATCTTCACACCCCCTTGCCGGGTGTCCTGAAAAACGCGTTTGAAAAAGGAACAAGGCGTTTTATCCTGGAAGGCAATGAAGCCGGCGGACATATCGGCAGCCTGTCCAGCACGGTACTGTGGGAACTGAGCATTGAAACCCTGCTGGATCTGCCTTCGGAGCAACGGCCGGATGTGAGCGTCCTGTTTGCCGGCGGCATTATCAGCGCTGCCGGGTCCCATTTCATATCCGCCATAACAGCGCTTTTGGCCCGGGAAGGGGTAAAGGTCGGCATACAACTGGGCACAGCGTACCTGTTCACAAAGGAAATTGTTGAAACAGGTGCCTTAACATCCGTCTACCAGCAAGTGGTTCAGGCCCACCAGCGCACCACCATCATCGGTTCCACCGTGGGGCTTGCCTGCCGCACCGCAGACACGGCCTTTGCCGGCCAGATCATGAAAAATGAGCATTGCCGCCTGGCAGATGACACCATGACCTTAGGCTCACGCAAAAAAGCCTTTGAAAAGGATAACCTAGGATCACTTCTCATCAGCGCCAAAGGCAAGACCCCTGATTTCGGCCATAACAACAACGGCCAATGGATTACATTCAGCGAAGAAGAACAACGATCAAACGGTAATTTCATGACCGGCGAAGGCCTTGTTTTCTTTGAAAACCAGACCACCATCGCCCGGATCCACGAGGAACTGTTCCTGAAAAAGGATGCGCTGATTTCCCGGTTAGACGCACTTGAAGTCCTTTTCTCTGCCGACGGTCAGATCAACGATGACATTGCCGTGGTGGGCATGGGATGTGTGTTTCCTGACGCCCATGATACAGACACCTTCTGGCAGAATATTGTGAATAAAAAATACAGTATTGGCAAGGTACCTGACAACCGCTGGGAAGAATCCCTTTACTATGATCCCGATCCAAAAACCGAAGGCAAATCCTATACGCAGATCGCAGGGCTGGTAAATGATTTTCAATTTGACAATGAACGGTTCGGGTATACTCCGGCCAAGGCATCCAAATTGTCCCGCAGCCAGCAGATGCTGCTGCATGCCGCCTACCAGGCCGTGGAAAATGCAAAACTGTTAACCGATGACAACCGGATTGCAACAAAAGTACAGAACCGCACCGCGGTTGTTGTGGCCACCTGCCTTGGTAATGAACTGGCATCGGATCTGCATTTTAAATACTTTTTTCCCGAGGTTAAACATTACCTGCGCAATACCCCTGAATTCAATGCGCTGTCCGAACCGGAACAAAAGAAAGTCATTGATGATTTGCGCGTAAAAATGTCCCAAGGCTCGCTTTACGAACCTGTGCACGGTGTCACGTTGAACATGGAGGCGGCCCGCATTGCATATCATTTAGGCATCACCGGCATCAATTACGTGGTGGATGCCGCATGTGCCACAGCTCTTGCCGCCATTGAGTGCGGGATTTATGAACTTTTAAGCGGGGCCCATGATATGGTGATCGCAGGCGGTGTCAACACCAACCTGACACCCGAATCATTTGTGGGCTTCAGTAAAATGGGCACTCTGTCCGCCAACGGGTCATTTCCCTTTGATGAACGGGCTGACGGTTTTATCCTAGGTGAAGGGGCCGGCGTCCTGGTCCTGAAACGCCTTAAAGACGCCATCCGGGAAAAAGACCCCATTCTTGGTGTAATCAAGGGCATTGCCTCATCTTCCGACGGAAGGGGCAAGGGCATTGCAGCCCCGGATAAAGAGGGCCAGCAATTAGCGTTCCAGCGGTGTCATGAAAACATAAAGTCAGAATTCTCCCCCGGGATGGTGCAGTTTATCGAAGCCCATGGAACCGGCACAAAGGTGGGGGATGCCGTGGAGATGGATACCCTGCGTCAGGTGTATGACCAGAGCGCATCCATTGGTGTATCATCCATCAAATCCCAGATCGGACATTTGCTGGGGGCGGCAGGCATGGCCGGCATGATAAAAACGCTTCTGGCCTTAAACCATCAGATTCTGCCCCCCAACGGCGCCTTTGAAACCATCTCTCCAAAAATCAACATAACAGACTCATCCCTGTTTGTACTGGGAAATGCTCAACCCTGGGATGCACCGGCCAATGGTCCGCGCATGGCAGCGGTAAGCGCCTACGGGTTCGGGGGCATTAACTATCATGCCGTGGTCAGCGAGTTCAACAAATCAGACGCGACGCTTTCCCGCCGGATATTTACGGATCTTGACCATGACCCCAATGATGACAGGATCGTTTTTTCCGGCATGGGTGTTGTCCTGCCAAAGGCCAAAAACAAAGACGCGTTCTGGGATGCCATGGTTTCAGGGCAAAAGGCATACCAGCCCATGCCCTCTGACCGTATGGCCAATGCGTGTTATGCCGAAGAGGATGAAAATTCGGGCTTTCGCCTGCCCATGATGAAAAACGGTATTGTTGACGATTTCATCCTGGATCCGAAAACCTTTAAGATTCCGCCTTCAGCCATGACACATATGGACCGGGCCCAGTTGTTCGGCCTGGATGCGGCAGGCCAGGCCCTTGAACAGGCCGGGATCATGGACAAGCTGACCACCGGAAACCGGATCGGGGTCATCCTGGGCACAATTTCCGGGACCCGGAATGTTGAATTTATTATCAGCACCAGGATTCCGCTGCTCCAGCGCATGATCCGGTCCATCCAGGAGGTGGATGCAAATACCCTTTCAGCCATTGCAAGCCATGTGGGAGATCTCGTAGGCAAAAAGTATCCGGCCATGAACGGGGACAGTATCCCCGGGATGCTGTCAAACATTGTATCTGCCCGCATCTCCAAACACTATAATACCCAGGGTACCAACTTTGTGGTGGATGCCTCATGCGCTTCCGCCACCATGGCCTTGAACATGGCGGTTAAAAATCTGCGCGCAGGCAACCTGGATGCCGTGGTCACCGGCGGGGTGGACACCAACCTGTATCCCGGGGTACTGCTGGCATTCAAACGCTTAGGTATTCTGGCGGAAACCGAACCCAGCCTGTTTGATAATGACGCCAACGGGTATGTCATGGGCGAGGGGGCGGCCTGTCTGGTGGTAACCACCTATAAATATGCCAAGCAGAACAACATGCCTGTTTTAGGTGAATTAAAATGCCTGAACATGGCGGCAAGTGCCCCTGAGCATCTGCTCTCCCCGTCTGAAAACAAATATGAAAGCGTGATCTCAAATGACACCGGGACATTTAAAACCCGAAAAACCGATCTGGCATATCTGGATGTATTTGGTGTATCCAACCCGTTCCTGGACCTGGTTGAAAAACAAGCCATTGAGAAAAGCCTGAGCCATCCCGTGGGCTACGGCAATATCAAAACCGAGTTCGGGTACTTTAAAGCAGCCAATCCCGCCGTGGTCATGGCAAGGCTTTTGATGATGTCGGATAAAGGGGTTCTGCTGCCCACCCACGGGTATAGACCCCATTCCACACTCATAGAAAAAGACAGCCTGCTGCACCCGGTCAAGAAGATAACACCGCTGGCGGATGACGCCCTTTTAGGTGCTGATGTCAACGGTATCGGCGGCAACCACGCCCATGTGATCATTGGCCGGGTGCCCCGGTTTCTGCGGTCCAAAAACGCTTACGCGTCTGTGGAACTGCCCGCAATCATCCCCGGGGTCTGGCCGGACAAGGTTCAGACTCTTGCCGTCACGGCCCTGCTTTCGGGCCAGGGCGCCCAGTCTGCAGGCATGCTGAAATCGCTTTACCAGTCCATCCCTGAAATCAAAGCCCTGATGGATCAGGGGGAGGCCATCTTCCAAAAACGCCGGGGAGCATCCCTGCTGGAAATCATGAACACCGGTGGTGCCCCGTTAAACCAGACGGAAAACACCCAGCCTGCCATTTTCCTGTCCACGGCTGCTATTTATCACGCATTAAGCCTCAAAGGTTTTGAACCTGATTTTTATATCGGCCACAGTGTAGGGGAATACTCAGCCCTTTACTGCGCGGGCTTAGTTGATTTCAGCACGGCCATGAATCTTGTGATTTCCAGGGCTGATTTCATGGCCCAGGCAGCAAATGAAAACCCCGGCGGGATCATGGTGGTTTTTGACGGGGAAAAAAGCGCACAGGACATGATTTCAAAATCCGGCGTTACGGATATCTGGCTGGTCAACAAAAACAGCGAAAAACAGACTGCCATTGCCGGAACAACAAAGGGCATAGACCTTTTTTGCGCCCATCTTAAAGACAAAGATATTTTCCATAAAAAACTGGCCCTGTCCGCCGCCTTTCACACCCCGTTGCTGGAACCTGCAGCCGCCAATATGGCCAAGACCCTTGAATCCGTACAATTCAATCTTAAAAACGCCCATAAAATCATCTCAAACCTGACAGCCAAACCCTATCCTGCCGACGAACAGATGATCCGGACCCATCTGGCACGCCAGATCGTCTCTCCTGTGGAATTTGTAGAATCCGTAAAAGGCGTTCATGCCCAGGGCTGCCAAAGGTTTATTGAAATCGGACCAGGCAGACTTTTGTGCAACCTGTTGAAAAACATCTCCATTGAGAATCCGGAATCCATGCCCACGGCAGATGCCAAAAAAGGAGAGCTTGAAAGTTTCAACCTGGCCGCAGAGCAGTTTATCACACCCAAGGCAAAGGACATTGCCCAGGCAAGCAAATCAGCCCCCCTGGAAATGATGAATTTTGAACCCAAAGACCTGAAAAATAAGCCCCTGAAAAAAACAGAAGCACCCATAGAACCCATGAACAATGATATGGATTTCAACACCTTTTTAAAACAAAACAATGAATTGGTCCAGGCAGCACTGCAGCGCGAATACCAGGCGTTTCAGCAGAAAAATGCCCTGGCGGCCGTTGAAAATTTAGGCATGTACGCCGGTTCTGTCTGTGTTGCCGGTGTTTCCGTGGGCCTTCCGGGCAAAGGACACCAGGTATTCAATGACAAAAACTTTGACCGTATTCTGGCCGGAAATAATTTCATTGAACCCCTGACCCAGGAAGAGAAAAACAAAATCGTGGACATGAACATTACCCGGGTATACAAGCAACCCAACGGCAATGCCAGGTTTGTGGATATCGTGCGCACCCAGGATGTGATCCAACTGGCCGGGAAACTCGGGTATTTTGATCTGTCTACGGAATACGGCATCAGCCGGAAGTTTGACCTTGTGGATGAACTGGCCATGGCAGCAGGGCTTGAAGCCTTGAAAGACGCCCATATCCCCTTGGTCCAAGGGTATAAAAAAACCTCCACCGGCAGTACTATCCCGGACGCACTTGTCTTGCCCCAAGAGATGCAGGAGACAACAGGCGTGATCATGACAGGTATTTTTCCAGGTTTTGAAACCCTGCTGCACCATCTCAATGCGTATTATTACAACAAGTTTTACGTCAAACCCTATGAAGAGCTGGAAAACATCTACTATCACCTGATGGAAAATCTCACGGACAGGGACATGAAGGATGTTATCACGGACTGGTTTTTCAAAATTCGTGAGAGACGAAAAGTATACGGCCAGTATAAATTTGAACGCAATATCCTCTTTGACATCGTGTCCCTGGGCGGTGCCCATTTTGCCAGTCTCATCCGGGCAAAGGGACCCAATATTCATCTGCACGGGGCGTGTTCATCCACCACCCAGGCCATTGGCGTGGCACAGGACTGGATTCGAAACGCCCGGTGCGATCGAGTGATTGTTATTGGCGGAGAAGCGGCCACAAGCGATGCCCAGATGCCTTGGGTGGGGTCAGGATTTCTGGCCATGGGCGCTGCCACCAGCAAGGAAGTGATTTCAGACGCAGCCAAACCCTTTGATGCGGACCGAAACGGCACAATTTTAGGTTCCGGTGCAGTGGGGGTCGTTGTGGAACGGGAAGATACCCTGAAACAGAGGGGGTTGAACGGCCAGGCCCGGATCTTAGGTTCCTATATCGGTAACAGCGCATTTCATCCCTCCCGCATTGATGTGGGCCACCTTTCCGGTGAACTCAACAAGTTTATAGGCCGGGTGGAAAGGCAAAACGCCATATCCCGCACGGACATGGCCGGGCAACTGGTATTCATGTCCCATGAGACCTTTACACCGGCCCGGGGCGGCAGTGCCTCGGCTGAAGTTCAGGCATTAAAATCTGCATTCCCCAACGATTACAAGCAAATCGCAATCACCAACACCAAGGGATATACGGGCCATACCCTGGGCGCAGGCATTGAGGATGCCATACTGGTCAAAGGCCTGCAGAAAAAGAAATTTCCGCCTGTGGCCAATCTGGATAATGTACCTGCCGAATTTTCAGATCTGAATTTTACGCAATCAGGGCATGGCGATTACCGTTTTGGGCTGCATTTCAGCGCCGGGTTCGGGTCCCATTTTGCCTTTTTAATGATGGACCGGGTCCAGGAAGCCGACGTGGAAAACAACCCGGCCTACCATGAGTGGCTGGTCCGGATTACCAGCAGCCCAGAACCCATGCTGGGTATTATAAATAAAACCCTGTGCGTTTTTCCCAAGGATCAACGCACAGGTACAGTGACCCAGGAAGTTTTAGAGGATAAAAGCAGTGACGCGGCCGGACACGATGAACCCAGACAGCCGGTATCTGCCCGGGCAGAACAGCCCGAAAAAGCTGCAGGCAATGCCGCAGCCACAGATGTTTTAGGCCAAATCACGGACCTGATCGCGAACCAGACCGGATACACCCGGGACATGCTGGAACCGGATCTGGATCTGGAAGCGGACTTGGGCATTGACACGGTCAAGCAGGTGGAGACATTCGGCAAGATCACCAAATCCTTCGGACTGACCGTGCCCGAGGATATCAGTCTTTCAGAACTGAACACCATACGAAAAATTGCCGAGTATATCGGCAGCCAGATTCAGACGACTGACGCCCCGGAACAGCCCGCCTCCAGCACGGTTACCCAGACACCGGCATCAGGTGCCGATACCGGCGCCGACGTCATGGATAAAATCACAGCCTTGATCGCCGAGCAGACCGGATACACCCGGGACATGCTGGAACCGGATCTGGATCTGGAAGCGGACTTGGGCATTGACACGGTCAAGCAGGTGGAGACATTCGGCAAGATCACCAAGTCCTTCGGACT
>QKDP01000136.1 GCA_003252055.1 Desulfobacter postgatei
TTGAATGTCTTTTTTAAGACTCATTTATAATTACTCCTTCCGCTGGTATTATCCAGATCAAGTTCAATGGTATAATCTCAGCCCTGCGGTCAATTCCGCGGTTAGTCCGTTACCCACAGACAGGCACCCACTTATATTTTTGCCTTTTTTAACTTTTTTCTACCGTTCTTGTCACCTCTTTTTCCAGGGCAATGTAAACATATCCTGGAAATAAAAAATAAGGTTACTCTCCCCTATATCGGTATCTTGGACCAAACGGAGAACTCCGGGAACATGAGCGCCAAGTTCTCGGCCTCAATCCTTAACTTAGGTTTTCTGTTCCATTACTTCCCAAACCCCTGTCAAGGCTGAACAGATATTTCCAGATTGACATGATTCCTGGTCTACCGTTGGTATCGATACTTCATCACTGACTGCATGTTACGAACCACCAGGAAGGCTTCTTTAAGGCGGTTGCGATCAACGTGCGAAAGGTTGTCCGGTGACACAAAATTGTCCATTTCCTTGCCGGCTTTGACCTGTCGTGCCTGGTGCTGAATGCGCAGATTGCTTATAAACTCAAGCGCATCGTGCAGATCTTTGGCACTGTCGTTAGAGATAGCGTTGCTGCTTTCCATCAAATCAAGGCGATCTAGGGTATTGATTGCGCTACTGCACTGGGCAAGGGCGTAGACACGGACAAGGTCTACAATAGGGACAATGCCGTTGAGCTTGATATCAAATGTATGGTCGTGTTCTCCTCCTTTGATTAATATAAAATTACGGAAAAACCCCAGCGATGGTTGGCGGGAAAGCGCGTTTCTTGTCATATGGGCCAGGAAGATGCGATTGCCGCGGGTCTTGCATAGCACATGATCACGCAGGTCTTGAAACAGGCTGCGGTTGCCGTATATGCAACGTAAATCAAAAAAAACAATGGTCAGCATCAGGGCTTCGGGCTCAGGCCGGTCAATCCACTGGTTGAAATTTTTTTTCCAGACTTTCAGGGGTTGGCGCCAATCATAGTTGGTCGCCATCATGTCGCCGGGGCAGTAGATGTAACCACAGTCGTTGAGTCCATCACAGACATGTCCGGCCAGCAGACGGAAGTATTTGCTATGCTCTTTTGGAATGTAATCATCCGCCAGGATCAGGATATTATCCTGATCCGTCTTGGCAATCTGTTCCTCTCGCGCCTGGGAGCCTGCGGCGACCCAGGCGTAGGCCACGGGAGCAGGCCCCAGTCTTTCTTCGGCCAACTGAAGCAGACGGGTAGTGACGGCATCTGTGATAGACGTAATCAGGTGCCCTACGCTCATGGCTGTTGCCCCGGTAGCGACCAGATTGACCAGCAGCTCGGGAATCTTTGCCGTTACCTCCTTTATCCTGTCAATATCAGTGTGTTTGTAGATATCACCAACAATATCGACCGTCGAGCAGATGTGCTGTCTGGTGAAATCAGTGGTGGTGATCATGCCCGCCAGGCGGTTGTTGTCCATCACCGGCATATGATGAACGTTGTAGCGGGCCATTTGAAGTTGGGCCTTAAAAGCAAAATCGCTGCTGTTAATCGTCGCCGGGTTCTCGGTCATGATTTCACTTACCCTGTCGTTAAGGTCCAGCCCCTTGGCAATAACCCGGTTGCGCAGGTCACGGTCGGTAACGATCCCGATCAGTTTTTGTTCGCGGCGTTCTGGTTCGTGGCATATAAGGATTGAAGAGACACGCTTTTGGCTCATTACCTGGGCAGTCTCCTGTATGGTGGCTGTAACCGGCACTTTAACCGGGGTGCGGCGTAACAGTTCCCTGACCGGTGTAAGCATCAAGTTGAGCTGGGTCTGATCACTTTGACTGAACAGGCTTATGGCTTCACGCTGCCGTCTGCTTTGTACTTCATCGGAGGTATCGAAGAAACAGTCGAGCTGGGCATTTTGATCGCAAATCCTGTATAGATCAGCAGCGCAGAGCTGATATACCAGGGTGTCCTCCATGGCAAATGCTTTGAGCTTGTCCCGGCTACCGACGTGGGATGAACGATATCCAAACATATCATTTTCATCGAGACGGGCCTGCAGCTCACCGTCTGCTGTATTAAGTTCCACTTTTCCGGTACGGATCAGGTAAAGGTGATCAAACAGGGTTCCGGTATCGGGTATCTCGGAACCTCTGCGAAAATAGCGTATCTGTAGCTTTTCCGGCAAGTCGGACAACGTTTTTTCCGACAATAGGTTAAATGGATGGTTGTTTGCCAGAAAGCTGCGTATTTCCTGTAATTCAATATTCATCTGCCTTATTTAATTCCTTTTTAACCTGGCGAAAACCATCCTTAAAATTGATGATTAACCCCAACGTTGCAGAAGTCATAAGGATTTCAGCTTCAAGGCATCAAGGTTGAAGCTGTCGTAATCTACCACAAAACCTTGATAACGCCGAAGATAAAATTTTCATGGCTTCCCCGAACAGCCATGACCACCCCCACCTGTTCACCGGCGATAACACTTTACAAGCAGGATTTTAGGAACTGGGTAATGCGGTGGGGTAAGCTGGGTACTTTAGTAGATATTTATAACCGCTTTGGTGACATGTCTGCCCAATACATAGCCGATGCTGTTAATAAGCCCATAATGACGAATCCAATACCTAATGGAGTTGTAGTACCGTCAAAAAACCTTCCCACAATCATTCCCATAAATGAAGAAAGCAGGCTGGAAACACATCCGATCAAAGCAGCGCCAACACCCGCAACACGGGAAAGAGGCTCCATGGCAATAGCATTTTGGTTGCCGAAAATGATACCCATACAGAAAAATGAAATGAAAAAACAAGTCATCATAAACCACAATGGCGAATGGCCGTCTTGAGTAATAGTAACGACTAAATAAATTATCCCTGTAAAAACAAAAAGAGTAACTGCTCGCCAAGATAATGTTCGCATACCGAGTCGCATGACAATGCGTGAATTAAGAAATGAGGCTCCTCCCAATGACAGGGACAAAAAAGCCATATAAACAGGGAATTCTTTACCAAGACCATATACACCCTGAAAAACCTGTTGGGCCGAATTGAGATACGCAAAAAGCCCACCGGATATAAACCCCGA
>QKDP01000311.1 GCA_003252055.1 Desulfobacter postgatei
CACACTGCGCCTAAAAGGGTGCTTTTGCCTGCCCCGTTAGCACCGATGATGGAGATCAGCTCCCCCTGTCTCACCGAAAGACTTACGGTGTGAACCACGGCAATATTTCCGTAACAGCATCTCAGGTTTTTGATTTTCAGCATAAAAAAGTTTTGTCCGATTGTTTTATTTGGATGAGAACTTGCCCAGCTGCAAGGCGCAAGGAAATTTGTAACCGAAAATATAATTGGCAATCAGGATTACAAATTTTTGCAGCAACGCCACAGATGGGTGAGTTGTCATTCAAATATTATCCGTTGCCTAGGTAGGCTGACATTACCGCCTCATTACTCTGGATCTGCCGGGGTGTGCCTTCGGCCAGTTTTTTTCCCTGGTCCAGAACAACCACCTTGTCAGACATCCCCATCACCAGGCTCATGTCATGTTCCACCAGCATCATGGTGATCCCGGATTGTTTTATTTTCAGGATCAGTTTGCCCAGGGCCTGAGTTTCAACCGGGTTCAACCCGGCAGCCGGTTCGTCAAGGAGCAGCAGCAGGGGGTCCGAAGCCAGTGCCCGGGCGATCTGTGCGGTTTTCTGCCGACCTGCGGGCAGGTCGCTTGCCATTTTATGGGCATCTGCGGAAAGACCTGTGAATTCAAGCAGTTCTTCCGCCCGCCGGCGTGATTGCCGCTCTTCTCTTTTCATGGCCGGAATCCGGGTGACAGCGGCCCAGAAGCCTGCTTTGGTGCGCACATGCATGCCCACCATGATGTTTTCCAGCAAGGTCATGGATGAGAAGAGCTCCACATGCTGGAAGGTCCTGGCCACCCCTGCTTTCACCAGTCTGTGAACGGGTGTTTTTCTGATATCTTTTCCATTGAAGACCACCTTGCCGGCATCGGGCCGGTAAATGCCGGTGATCATGTTGAACAGCGTGGTTTTCCCGGCCCCGTTGGGGCCGATCAGCCCGCATACAATGCCTTTTTCAATGGAGAAATTGATGTGATCCTGGGCCGTGACCCCGCCAAACATTTTGGTCAGATTCTGCACCTCAAGGATCTGTTCGGCCCGGCTCCCAGATGTTGGCTGTGACAGCGTCATGCCCTGGCCCTCCTGGCTGTCCGGATCATATCCATGATCCCCCGGGTCAGCCCCTGGGGCATGAATATCATGACAACCATTAAAATAGCTCCGAAAATGATCATTTCATATTCGGCAAGCCCGTGGAGTACTTCGGGCAGAAGGGCCAGCACGGCTGCACCGAGCAACGCCCCCCATACACTTGCCATGCCGCCGATCACCACCATGGTGACTATTTTTATGGAGAACATAAACCCGAATGACTCAGGACTGATAAAAAGGACAAAATGGGCGTACAGAAATCCTGCAACCGCGCCCAGGGCGGCTGAAAACATAAATATTTCAAGTTTGAGAAAATGGGTGTTTACGCCTATGGCAACAGCGGCTTTTTCTCCATCATGGATGGCCCGAAGCGCACGGCCCGTGCGGGAGGTAAGAAGCCTGCGGCAAATGATCATGGCGACAAACACAGTGGCCCAGACAAGGAAATAGTAACTCGCCCCGGCCATGAAGACCAGTGATCCTGCCTCCAGCACGGGTATCCCCACAAATCCCGATGCCCCGCCGGTCATGTAGGCCCACTCCCGGATCACAATGTTGACAATCATGCCGAACCCGAGGGTGCCCATGGCCAGGTAATAGCCGGAAAGCCTCAAAGTGGGAAGCCCCACAATAAACGCAATGAGCACGGCGGCAGCCACGGCGCACACCAGGGCCAGCCAGGGATTTATGCCGTATGTGCCGGAGAGGATGGCCGTGGTGTAGGCCCCGATGCCGTAAAAGGCGGCATGGCCTAGAGAGACCTGGCCGGTGTATCCCATGAGCATGTTAAGGCCTAATCCCAGAAGGGTGTTGATCCCGATAAAGGTCATGATCTGAAGATAATAGGTGTTTTCCGTGGCAAGTCCAAATGCCGACACTGCACAGATAAAACCTAAGTATTCAATCCAGATGTATTTATTTTTATCCGTCATCATCTAAAACCGCTTGGCCTCTTTGGCCGCAAACAGTCCGCCCGGCCGGATGTAAAGAATCAGAAGCAGGAGCACAAAGGCTATGGCATCCTTCGAACCCGAGGAGATCAGGCCCGCGCCCAGGGATTCCAGTATGCCCAGAAGCAACCCTCCCGCAAAGGCCCCCCACAGGCTGCCGAGCCCCCCGATCATGGCGGCGCAGAATCCTTTAAGTCCAAGGATCGTGCCCATGTCATAGGAACTCATGGTAATGGGGGCAATGAAGATCCCTGCCACTGCCCCGCAGCCGGCACTGATGCCAAAGGCCAGAACCCCCATCTTTTCCGACGGGATGCCCGACAGCCAAGCCGCCTTTTTGTTGACGGCACAGGCCACCATGGCCTTGCCGGTGAGCGTCTGTTTCAGGAACAGATGGATGCCGCCTGCCAGTACCAGGGCGGCTGTAACAATCCAGATGCTCTGGGGCAGAAGGGCAGCACCAAAAATTTCAATGGATTCATGGCTTGAAAACGAGGGCATGCTGAAGGGATCCTTTCCCCAGGCAATCATGGCCGCGCCTTTCAGGAAAATGCCTGCCCCCACTGTAATAATAATCAGGGTAATCGGTTCAGGATTTCGGGCCGTACGGATGGCAAGCCGTTCAAACACAAGCCCCAGGATACAGCCGGCTGCCACAGCGCCTGCCACGGCCAGGGGCAGAGGCAGGCTTAAGCGCACCCACAGCGTCACCATGGCAAGGGCGCCGATCATGACAAACTCCCCGTGGGCAAAGTTGATCAGCTCCGTGGAGCTGTAAAGCATGGACAGCCCCACGGCGATCACGGCGTACACTGCTCCGGTGGTAATACCTGAAAACAGATATTGGAGAATTTCCTGCATACTATTTCAACAGCGTCCAGGTGCCGTTTTGGATCTCCACCATGACAAAAGCAGCTGGCGAGAGTCCATTGTGGTCCTGGGCGGTGAAGTTGAATTCTCCTGTGGCACCCACGTAGCCTTTGGTGGCTTCCAGATTGTCCCGGATTTTTTCCTTGTCTC
>QKDP01000369.1 GCA_003252055.1 Desulfobacter postgatei
GCCAGGATGTCTAATATGAGATCCTGGGCATCGGACTTATTTATTACACCGTTTTTGTTACCGGGAACCCCTTGTGTGTCCACAACCATAAATGTTGCCGGCGGGACAGGTATCCCCTTGCAGACCAGCCGGTCAACAGCTGTTTCAGGTGTTCCCACAGGCAAAAAAGGAATAAGTTCAAACCCGAACGGATTCTCCTTTGATGAGAAAATGGTATTCACGGCCTGCACCATGGCCGGTGCGGAACGGTAATTTTTTGCCAGGGTAAAGCTTTGGCCGCAGGCCTTAGACGCCGTCATATAGGTGAAAATATCACCGCCCCTGAAACCATAGATGGCCTGTTTGGGATCGCCGATCATGAAAAAGGCCGTGCCCTGATCCGTGAACGGGTCTGTGAACGGGTCTGTGAACAGGATGGAAAAAATTTTGTACTGGCCCGGGTCCGTGTCCTGGAACTCGTCAATGAGGCAGGCATGGAACCGTTTTCTCACAGCTGTTTTCAAGGCACGGCCGCCTGGCCCGTCCAGGGCTGTTGCAAGATCCTTGATCAGGTCATCAAAAAAACAGGCGCCCTGCCCCTGCTTCATGGCGGCCAGGGCGTTGGCGTAATCATCGAGAAACAGATGTTGTAGTGCAATGAAAGTTTGCGCCATGGCCCGGGACAGGTCAAGCAGATGTTCGCAAAGGTCAAAAAAAACATGGGACGGCGGGGTGTGGCCGGGTTTTGTCTTTTCTGCCAGCCGGGCCCGGGTAAACTTGTACAGGGCATCGCCCTTCTCACTCATATCAAACAGCAGATCCGTGCCAGGGCTGTTTTCAAATTTCTCTTGGCAGGCATCCAGCCAGTTGGACAGATTTTTTTTATTATAACTTCGTTTATCTATACCGGCATGGTTCTGGATCAGATTCAGGATGCCGTCCAGTTCCCGGTTCAGGATTTTTGCTGCCGACCTGACGGTCTCTTTGTAATCGTCACATATCTCTTGAAACCGGGTCTCTTGAAACTCCGGCGGTTCAGGCACCACCCTGATCTCCGGCCGGGACGCGGCATGGACAAGGCCTTTGGCAAAGGTGTCCGGGGTGATATTGTTCTGGTCCAGAAAAGATAAAAACAATGGGTCCAGATGATTGATGCGGCCAGAAAAAAAGTCCCGGACCACCTGGTCAACAAAACCCCGGTTGTCTGTCATAAGTTCTATGTCAAAATGGGCATTGCTTTCAAAGGCATTTTCCCGGAGCACGGAAAAGCAAAAAGAGTGAATGGTCATAATGGCGGCCTGGTCAAAACAGGTCACCGCAAGACGAAGCAGACGACGGATTTGATCCGCATCGCCTTGTTTTTGCAAAAAAACAGTGAGATCGTCCGCCGCGTATTCGTCACGTTCCTGACCGGACAGAACCATCAAACAGTGAACCAGACGTTTCCGGATTCTTAATTTCAGCTCTGCGGCAGCCGCCTCGGTAAATGTCACCACCAGGATGGATTCCACCTTATACCCCATGGCCACCAGCCGGACAAACAGGGTGGTAATGGTATATGTCTTTCCGGTTCCTGCACTGGCTTCGATCAGACTGATCTTTTCAAGGTCCAGGGCAAAGGGGTCAAGGGGCAAAACAGGCCTGTTCATGGTATTAAATGCTCCAGCATGGGCCTGTACACGGCAAGGCCTGCATCCAGCACCCCGGAACGCTCAAGGGCCAACGGATCTGCAAAGGGATTGTCCTGGCCAAAAACAAGGGCGGTGTACCGGTTAAAACTCTCCCCGGTTGAGTTAAAATTGTTGCGCCACAAACCGGCGCATTTGCTTAAGGCCTTTGCCAGGGATGATGCTGACAGGTCATAGTCCCGTAAGGATAAATCCCCAACCAGATGGAAACAAACATCGGCAAAAAAGGGAAAGACCCTTGCCTTTCCGGCCAGATAATGCCCGGCCAGATTCCGGAGCAACGCCTGGGCCCGGGGTTTTTCTTCAATCGCGGAAAATTCAAATCTCACCACAGGCTTGCGGCCCTTGGGGTCCTGCCCCACCATCACGGTGGTGCCGGGATGGTCTTCAACACACGAATACGCCAGATGCATAATCCACTGGGTCAGCAGCCGGGAGGGATTCAGTCGACCAAAACCTGCCACGGCCCGGCCCTGGTCATACACATCGGTCACCTGGCCTTTGATGCAACAAAAATCGGTTTGTAAACACAAATCCAGGTTGCGTGGGTCCCGGTCCGGGAATTCATTTTGGGCCAGATGCTTTACAGGTTCTGCCAGGTCATTGATCCTGGCCCATTCCTGTTCTCCTTTTTTCCCAAAAGGCAGCCGGCCCTGGGCCTTTACCAAGGGGTAAAGATCAAGGTCTTCGCGGTTTTCAACCGCCAGGGAACCCAGATGGTAAAGGGGAAGCCCGGACAGCCTGAAAGGCTCGCGTTCTTCCGGCACCTGCCCCGGTTCCGGATAGATCACCCCCAGGGTACCGGTGACATAATACCGGACAGGATGTCTGAAAAACGCAACGAGATCGGAAAGCGCCATCACCGGTATGTCTTCTGACGCCTGCTGCTGCAGGGCGTTGTCACCGTCCGGATCTCGAAAACAAAAACAAGATGCCCCGGCGCTATCTTTATGTCCATTATTTCGGGTGCTTTGGCTGCTGCAGATCCGGCACTGGGCAGTTGAATAGGAAAAATATCCGGGCGCACGGTCATCGGAAAAATAATCCGGACTGAACGGGTGCAAAGGATGGGCAAACTGCCATTGAAACCCCTGGGGAAAAACAAAGCTGTTTTCAACGGTATCTGCCAACTGCGCCACTGGAGAGGCAACGGGAACAGGCGAGTTGTCGCTGATGCGCATGCCGGTATAGGTAATGATAAGCCGAAGACGTGCGCACAGCAGCGCCTCCAGAAAAAGCTCACAATCCTCCTGGCGGTCCTGCTTGTCTCCGAGCCTAGGATTTTGGCGGATCAGGTCAAAGCCGGGGGAACTGCCTGTTCTGGGAAAACTTTGGGCATCCATTCCCATCAGGCAGACAAGTTTAAACGGGATGCTGCGCATGGGCATAAGATTACAGAATGT
>QKDP01000037.1 GCA_003252055.1 Desulfobacter postgatei
GAAGGTGCAGGCCTGCTGCTGCTTGTATCCCAAAGACCTGAAAATCCCATTGCAGAACTGTCCGGCGGCGGCCTGTCCTGCGATGCATTCCACGCCTCATCCCCGCACCCCGAAGGGAACGGCGCGTTTGACGCCATGGTAAAAGCCCTGGATGACGCCGGTATCACACCCGAACAGATAGATTACATCAGCCTTCACGGCACAGGCACCGTGGCCAATGACAGGGCAGAGGCCATGGCCGTGAACCGGCTTTTTAACCAGAACAAACCCGCGGCATCATCGGTAAAAGGGGCCACAGGCCATCCCATGGCCGCGGCCGGGGCCATCGAAGCGGTCATTTCGGCCATTGCCGTGTCCAAAGGTATTATTCCCGGCAATACCGGGTTCAGTACGCCGGACCCTGAACTGAATTTTATTCCAGTGCCCAGCCCCATACAACAGCCCGTTCACAGGGTATTGTCAAACACATTTGGATTTGGCGGGAATAATGCGGCCATAGTGATATCAGAAACAGAAAACCAGACATCCGGGACCTGTATCCGGGATGCAAAACGGGCTCAAAAGCCGAAGATGGGTCCCATGTCGGTTCTGGGGTACGCCTGTGTAACTGGGGCGGGAACCACGGCTGAAAGCCTGGACGCATTTTACAAGGGGGAGTCCTTGGCAGGAATGATCGCGGACAAAACCCTGACAGACCTGCTCTCCTTGAAAAAAGTACGGCGGATGAAACGATTTTCCCGCCTGATGCTGGCCCTGGCAGTCCTGGCCGGGGAAAATACATCCCCCGGTATATCGCCGGCATCAATTATCGGCGGAACCGGCTGGGGATCTTTGTCGGAAACCTGGGACTTTCTTTCACGGCTTTTTGCAGGTAATGAAAAGTCCTCCAGCCCCATTGATTTTGTGGGATCGGTCCACAACGCGGCCCTGGGCCATGTGGCCATGGAGCTTGGTACAAAAGGAGCGAACATCACCACCACAGGCGGGGATGCCTCCTTTGAGCAGGCCCTTTGGACCGCCGGTATTCTGGGTCAAAAGGACCATGCCCCCATGATGGTCATGGGCGGTGATGAGCACCATCCTGATCTGTCTTTCAGATTTGACATGTCAGTGGTCCCAGGAGACACGGCGGCGGACGGCGGCGGTGCCCTGGTGCTGGCCCCGGGGGCGGTGCCCGGCAAACCTACCCTGACCCCCCGCCTCTTCATAAAAAATGACAACCGCTTTGGGCCCACGGATGCGCTGTCAGCCCTTATCCGGGAACTGCCGGATTTCAACGACAGATATGGTGCTGTCATGGCCGGCATTCCCCGGGCCTGTGCCGTCCAGGGAAAGGTACTGGCCAATGCTTTGCCCAACGTGTTTTCATCGTCCATACCCATCCAGGATTACCGCCGTATTACCGGGCAGTTTGCCACGGCCCCGGCTGTTGCAGCCGTGCTTGCCGTAGATGCGGTTGAACACAACAGGCTGCCTGCCCCGGATTCCCCGGGACAATGCTCAGACCTTCAAGGCCGGGGGATACTTCTCCTAGGCCTTGGTCGGTATCTTACCGCCATTGAGGTGATGCCTGGATGAAAGTACTCCTGATTTCCGCCAACACCTTTATAGAACCCTACCCTGTCTATCCCCTTGGCCTGGATTATGTGACCGGAGCCATTGAAAAGCACCACACGGTTCTGATTGCGGACCTCAATCTTGAAAAGACCATGGCAGACCTTCCCCGGCTTCTGGCAGATGAGAAGCCCGATGTCATCGGCATCTCTATCAGGAACATCGATAACACCGACAAAACCGACCCCAAAGGCTTTATTCACCGGTACCAGGATCTTACCGCCACAATCAGGGCCCACTCTTTGGCACCCATTGTCCTTGGGGGCAGCGGCTTTTCCATATTTCCCGGTGAAATCATGGCGCTTTTGGATGCAGACTACGGCATTGCAGGGGAAGGGGAGCACCTGGCAGAACTTTTAGAGATAATAGAAAGAAAAATTCATCCGGACCGGACCGGTAAAACATCATTGGAAACCAAAACCATACCCGGACTGTTTGTCAGGGGCGAATCCGGCACGGACGGTCCGGAAAAGTCCCACACAATGAAACAACAGTTTCCCCGGGCCTTTTCTCCGAAGTCTCCCCATCTGAACTTTTACCTGACCCGGGGGGGAATGCTGAATCTACAGACCAAGCGGGGGTGTCCCTTTACCTGTGTGTACTGCACCTATCCCCTGATTGAGGGCCGTAAACTGCGCCGTTTTGATCCCCTGGAGGTGGCAGACACCGCATTGACCCTGGAAAAGGCCGGGGCCAGGTACCTGTTCATTACGGACTCGGCCTTTAACGCAGATATTGACCACAGCCTGGCCGTGGCCCGGGCCTTTCAAAAACGAGGCGTATCCATTCCCTGGGGGGCCTATTTCGCCCCGTCCAGACTGCCTGACGGCTATTTTGAGACATTGAAACAGGCAGGACTGAGACATATAGAGTTTGGCACGGAATCTTTATGCGATTCAGTGCTTAAAGCATACGGCAAGCCGTTTTCCCAAGCCCAGGCAGTACAAACCCATCAGGCAGCTGTCCAGGCAGGGGCGCACGTTGCCCACTTCATACTCTTGGGCGGCCCCGGAGAAACACCGGAAACCCTGGACCAGACCCTGGCAAGGCTGACGACCTTAAAAAAAACAGCTGTTTTCTTCTACCTTGGCATGCGCATCTATCCGGGCACGCCCTTGCATGAGCTGGCAATCCGGTCCGGACAGATCAATGAAAACCAGTCCCTGCTTGATCCGGTGTTCTTTCACAGCCCCGCCATTGAAACGGCATTGATCATGGACAAGGTGCAGGCCATGGCAAAGGACAGAACCAATTGGGTCGTGGGCACCGGAGGCGATGCCACGGCCAGAATTTTAAACGCCATGTACAAGAAAGGATTATCAGGACCTTTATGGGAGTTCCTGATTCGGTAACCCGTATGAATTGCATTATTTTTATTTTAATCAGCCTGATTCTGGTGTGGATTTCCCGGCACACGCTGAAAAATCATCGCAGTCACGGCTCTGCTCGCGTTGAATCAACCCCATTGGTTTAACGATCCCTTTTCAATGCGTCAGATACTTTCCTGGGCACTGCTGATCTGTTCCATCGGTTTTGTCCTGTGCGCGGTGAAACTGCTTCGCGATTTCGGGGGGCACTGCCGCCGGGATGACATGCCTGAAAATTTTAATTTTGAAAATACGGTTCATCTGGTTGATACGGGCCTGTACCGGTTTATTCGCCATCCCATGTATTCGTCTTTGCTGCTTTTGAACTGGGGTGTGTTTTTAAAGCATATCACACCCTTAACCATAGCAATCAGTGTAATAACAACCTTATTCCTTATTGTCGCAGCCAAGGTGGAAGAAAAAGAAAACCAAAAATTTTTCGGGAAAGCATACACACAGTATTGCAGCAGGTCCAAGATGTTTTTCCCATTTCTATTTTAGTGCCGACCGAAAACCGTAAATTTTGCCAGCTACTTCGTTGGGCGCAAATTTTAATCCTCAAAATACTTCATGTATTCCTCCGGTTAAAATTTGCGGTCCGCCTTGTATTCGACAAAAATTCCAGGTTTTCGTTCAGGCACTACTTTAGTCTTGTTTACGGCGTATCATTTTATTATATTATTTACCTTTAAAAACCAATACAGGCAAGGCTAAGGAAACTGTCTATGAAAACAGTTAGTTCTCTTCTGGATCAACAGTGGTATGCACGATACAAAGCCATTTCCAAGCTCAACATAAGAAGTTCCATCTATGATGTAACCAACCGCTGTAACCTGCGCTGCAAGGGCTGTTTCTTTTTTTCATCCGGCGAACACGAGGCGGCCCGGGAGCAGATGGACATTTCAGAATGGGAAGCCTTTATTGATCGGGAAAAGGAGCGGGGCGTCAACCTTGCCATTCTCATCGGCGGAGAACCCACCCTCTGCCTGGACCGGGTCGAGGCGTTTTATAAACGCATGCCCGCCTTTGTTGCCACAAACGGGCTGATCAAAGTGCCCAGAGACCGTTTCCCGGATATGATGGTGGGCATTTCGCTGTGGGGCAGCAGTGACGACGAAAAGACGTTACGGGGAAAGGATACCTTTGCCATATCCAGCCGCAACTATGAAGGAGACCCCCATGTTTACTATCTTTTGACCATTACCCCCAAACTGGTGGGACATATTGAGCCCATTATCCAAAAAATCCGCAATGTCGGACTGAAAGTCCATATGCAGCTTCTTTCCAATGACGAAGGTGTGGACGGATTCAGCTGGACGGAACATGAGCTTGCTGCCGTGTGCCGGGAGATGGACGAATTATTGGACCGCTATCCTGACACGGTGATCTCCTCAAAATACTATCACAAGATTATCACCACAGGCACCATGTTAGGCAGACCCTTCGGGTGGGCGGAGTGTCCCTCGGTGACCCAGCCCCTGGACAAACGGAAAAACAATCCAAAACGGCTGATCAACTTCATCCGCTGGGCCTCGGACCTTAAAACCATGCACCGCTGCTGCACCTCTGAAACCCGGGACTGCAAAACCTGCAAGGACGGCGCAGCCCACATGAGCTGGATCATGGTCAATAAACGGGCACATATGAACAATACCCAGGATCTGCAGAACTGGATAACCGTTTATGAAATGTTCGCCAAACTGTATCAGTTCATTCCATGGTAACAAAAAACGAAAATAAAACGCCGGTCTACAGGCACATCGAAACGATACACAAAGTCCCGTTCCACGACCTGGACCCCATGCGTGTGATGTGGCACGGCAATTATTATAAATACTTCGATATTGCAAGGTTTGAGCTGTTTAAGGCAGGGGGCATTGACCTGTATGAATACTCCTTTTCAAAAGGGGTCAGCTTTCCGGTAAGCCGCTCATCCATCAAGCATATTGCGCCCTTGAAATTTCATGACGAATTTATCTGCAAAGCGGTTGCGACAGAAGCTGAATACAAAATTGCCATAAATTTTGAGATACGGCTCAAAGATACGGGCCAGATCTGTGCCCGGGGAAAAGGCGAACAAGTGGCTGTGCGTGTACCAGAAATGACGCTTTTATACAGAATCCCCGAGGATATAACCTCATCGCTTCTGGTGTGACGTCATGCCCAAAGGCCCTTTTGAGTGCACGGACACACAAAAAATCACAAACGCCCTTGCCATTGGCTACGAAAGGATTGTGGCCTGGGCGGATCTGCTGGATCAGGTCAATGTCTTTCCGGTCCACGATTCAGATACCGGCAAAAACCTGAAGAT
>QKDP01000036.1 GCA_003252055.1 Desulfobacter postgatei
GCTGGCCGGCTGTGCAAGCGTATACAAGGCCGGTGTCATGCTGCGTTATGCCATGTATGGATCTGGTTTTCTAAAAACCCGGTGCCTTGACTGCCCTGTGATTTCCATCGGCAATCTGGCAGTGGGCGGGTCAGGTAAAACACCCATGGCGGTCTGGTTGGCCAGAATGCTGGTGGAAAAAGAGTTGAGTCCTGTGGTGATCAGCCGGGGCTACAGGGGAACATTTGAAAACGAGGCTGCCGTGGTATCGGACGGCCGGGATGTGTTTCTGGATGCAGAAACCTGCGGTGATGAGCCCTATATGATGGCCATGGAAAAAGCCTTCCCCGTGGTGGTGGGCAAAGACCGGTATAAGGCGGGTCTTATGGCTATGGAAACCTTTGCACCTGATGTGATCATTCTCGATGACGGATTCCAGCACCTGAAACTGGCCCGGGACCTGAACCTGGTGCTTCTGGACTACGGACAGCCTTTGGGGAACGGACGCATGCTCCCGGCAGGCCGGTTGCGTGAAACCCTTGGCATGGCAAAGGACAGAATTGATGCCGTCGTATTTACCCGGTGTCCCCCGGATGCATTTCAATTGGACGCGCTTCAGGAATCCGGGAATCGCCCCTTGGCAATTGACATTATTAAAACATTGCCGTCTGTGCCTGTTTTTTTCTGTATGCATGAGCCTTTTGTGGCGCAAATCTTTCCGGCCGGGAGCAACAAGACAGATGATTTTCAATCCCGGTGTCTGAAAGGAAAAACCGCTGTCCTGTTTTCAGGTCTGGCCCGGAACACCTCTTTTGCGCAATCCGTACAGAACCTGGGTGTAAACATTGCCGACCATCTTGAATTTTGCGACCATTACCGGTATAACGAGCCTGATTTTAAACGGATTTCAGCCCGGGCTAAGGCGTTGAACGTTGATTTTATTCTGACAACCCAGAAGGACTGGGTAAAGGTGAACCCGGTATTTTTCAGGGATGTGAATGTTGGCGTAATTGGCATCCGTTTACGTTTTTTTGATCCCGGGCGCCTGGAAAAATTTGTTTTGGGCAATATATTCGGTCTGGCCTCTGCTTCAGGATCGGCCATGACAACTTAATCGGAATATATAGATGAATGATGATCAGGTTTACCAACTCTTGCGTTCTCTGGTGCTGGCTCTGGGCAGGTTGCCCCTTGGGCCGGCGGACTTATGCGCCCGCTGTTTAGGCTGGCTATGGTTCAAGGTTGACGCAAGACATCGAAAAATTACCCTGGAAAATCTTACCCGGGCCTTTGGCGATCAAATGACGCCGGATCAGATTAAAATACTTGGCAGACAGGTGTTTAAAAATATTATGGACATTTTGTTCGAGTTTGCCTGGAGCCTGAAGTTTGACCGGGATACATTTTTAAGCCATTTCACCATTAAAGGGGTGGAACATATGAAACAGGCCCATGCCAAGGGCAAAGGCGTTATAGGGCTTTTATGTCATTTGGGCAACTTTGAAATGCTCATCGCAGGCATTGAGCCGGTGGGGGTCAAGGGGTATGCCATCTATCGACAACTGGATTTTGAGCCCCTGGACCGGCTTATCAGGGAAGGGCGCAGGCGGTTTAACCTGGAAGTGATCCCCAGGGGAAAGAGCTTTAAAAAAGCTGAGGCCATATTGAAACGCGGGGAAATCGTAGGCTCCCTTCTGGACCAGAGTGTGGACTGGTACCTGGGGCCTTTTGTGGATTTCTTTGGGGTCCCGGCCTGTACCCACAAAGGCTTTGCCAAACTGGTACTGAAAACCAAGGCACCTGTCGTGCCCGCATATACGGTGCGTAAAAACCGGCATTTCACCGTGGAGTTCCTGCCTGAAATTCCGCTGGTGGAAACCGGGGACCCCGTCAAGGATATTGAAATTAATACCCAGAACTATACATCGGTTATCGAGTCCCTGGTCAGGAAGTATCCGGACCAGTATTTCTGGGTCCATAACCGCTGGAAAACCAAAAATTACTGCCCCTGGCCCAAAACCAATGACTGAAATCCGATTAAAAGACAGCAGCCGGGCACGCATCCTGATCCGGGCCGCCAACTGGGTGGGGGATGCCGTTATGACCACCCCGGTGGTCCGGGCTGTGCGCACAAATTTTCCTAAAGCCAGGATCACGGTGCTGGCCAAGCCCTGGGTGGTGCCGGTGTATCAGAACAACCCCCATGTTGACCAGGTCATGGTGTATGAAAATGACGGACGCCACAAAATGGGGATAGGGACCTTCAGGCTGGCCAAAGATATGCAACTTGAAAAGTTTGATCTGGCCATCCTGATGCAGAATGCTTTTGAGGCGGCGCTGTTGGCCTTTCTGGCCCGGATCCCCGAACGTTTAGGCTACAACACCGATGCCCGGGGGCTGCTGCTCAACCGGTGCATCAGGATGGCTCCTGCCCTGAAAAAAGGCCATCTTATTGATTATTATCTGGCCATTTTAAGCTCGGCCGGCCTTAAAACCGCGGGCAGGGAGCTGGAGCTTTACCCCGATGCCTGGGACAGGGAATGGGCTCAACACTTTCTTAATGAACAGGAATTATCAGGCCCGGGTCGCCCGGTCCTGGGCATTAACCCCGGGGCCACCGGGGGAACGGCCAAACGCTGGTTTCCTGAACGGTACGCACAACTTGCCGCAGAACTTTCGGCGCGTCACCAGACCCGGGTCATCATTTTCGGCGGATCCGCAGACCGGGAACTCGGGGACGAGATCAGCGCCATGGCCAATGGGGCCTGCATTAACATGGCGGGGCGGACCAGCCTGTCCAGGGCCTTTGCCCTGATCGGGGCGTTAAACCTTTTTGTAACCAATGATTCCGGCCTGATGCATGCTGCCGCGGCCCAGAATGTAAATCAGGTGGCCGTGATCGGTTCCACGGATTATATTGCCACAGCCCCTGCAAATAAAAACAGTGTCATGGTCAGGCAACCGGTGCCCTGCAGCCCCTGCCTGAAAAAAGAGTGTCCCACTGACCATAAATGCATGGAGAAAATAAGTGTGGATATGGTGATGGCGGCCTGCAGCTCTTTTCTGGAAAAGGAGGG
>QKDP01000361.1 GCA_003252055.1 Desulfobacter postgatei
TCTTATCATAAAGAACGGGCTGTTTATCAAATCCAAAACGGATTGGCACACCCCAAAATATAACTTACAGCATACCGCACAAAAGCCCATCCTTCCAACCCCGCCCCAAAGAACCGATAAACAGCCCGGTTCTTTTTTTCCTCTGACAGATACGGACAACGGTTGATCCTTGACAAGGCCTGCGCAATACCCTAACCAGATATTTGTAATCGATTTATCCACCAGCCAAAGGAGTTTTTTATGGTTCATCTGCCGGACACCCTGAGAAAAAAGGTTCTTCAAAATGACTGCTGGGATCTGTCACCCATGTTTCAAACCACCGAAGCGTGGGAAACGCTTTTCCAGGCACTGGAAAAAAAAATACCCACCTATGAGGATTTCAAGGGGACCCTTGCCCAGGGGCCTGATACGCTTTTAGCCTGCATTGAATTCGACCACAGTGTCGGGCGGGATATGGAGCGCCTTTATACATTTGCCCACCTGAAAAACGATGAAGATAAAACCCACCCGGGCAATGAAGGTCTTTTCCAGCGCGCCTCCAATCTCTACACCCGCATCGGGGAGGCCTCAAGTTTTATTTCGCCTGAAATTCAGGCCATACCATTAGATCAACTGACCATATTTCTCGATAAAGAAGCGTTTAAACCATACCGGTTTTACCTGGAGCAGATGATCAGGTACATTCCCCACACAAGGGATGCCCCAACCGAACAGCTGCTGGCAATGGTTAGGGAAACCTTAAGCGCCCCCCAAAGAATTTTCTCCCAGCTGGACAATGCGGATCTCAACTTTGCTACGGTAAAAACTCCCGCAGGCGATGTGCGTCCTTTGACCCATGGAAACTTCATCACCTTTCTGGGAAATGAAGACAGAGATTTTCGCAAAACGGTCTTTGATCAGTATTATCAGACCTACCATGACCACAGACACACCATTGCCGCTACACTAGCCGCCTCAGTAAAAAAGGATCTGTTCTGGGCAAGGGCGAGGCATTTTGATTCGGCACGAAAGGCTGCCCTGTTTGCGGACAATGTTCCGGAAGATGTCTACGACAACCTGATTATCAATGTAAAAAAAGCATTTTCGCCCCTTTACCAATACCTTGATTTCAGGAAACAGGCCCTGGGCGTTGACGAACTGCACATGTACGACACCTATGTACAGCTTGTACCTGATATTGACTTTCACATGGACTATGAACAGGCGGTTGCTACTTGCATTGAGGCGCTTGCGCCATTAGGCCGGGACTATTGCCGTACCTTGGAGCAGGGCCTGCTTAAGGGCTGGGTGGACAGATATGAAAACAAAGGCAAACGAAGCGGCGCCTACTCTTCGGGGTGTTACGATTCCAACCCTTATATCCTGCTCAACTATGATCCGGATGCCATTAACAGCCTGTTTACGCTGATTCACGAGGCAGGACATTCCATGCACACCTTGCTTGCCAACAAAGCCCAGCCCTACCCCACCCACGGCTACACGATTTTTGTGGCAGAGGTGGCCTCAACCCTCAATGAGGCACTTCTGGCCCAGCATCTTCTGAAAAAATACAGGGATGACCCCAAAATGAAGGCCTACATACTGAACCGAGAAATCGACAATATCAGGGGCACATTTTTCCGCCAGACCATGTTTGCCGAATTTGAACATATCATCCATAACCTTTCAGGTGAAAACCAGGCCCTGACCATTGAAACCTTCACATGCGTGTATAAAGACCTTTTATCCGTATATTTCGGCGATAAAATGGTCATTGACGAGGCCCTTACCCTGGAATGCCTGCGCATCCCCCATTTTTATTCTTCCTTTTACGTTTATAAGTATGCCACGGGTCTGGCGGCAGCTCTTGACATTGCCCAGCGGATAACAGACAAGGGCAGGCCTGCCGTGGACGATTACCTTGCTTTTCTCAAACTCGGGGGATCCATGTTTCCCATTGACGAACTCAGGGTGGCGGGGGTGGACATGACCGCCATTACCCCTGTGCAGGCGGCAGCATCCCATTTTGAGTCACGGATCAGCGAACTGGAAACCCTGTGGCAGTCCATTTAGAACCCATTGGGGTGATCCATACCTGTTTCAAGGAAAAATTCGGCATCCCTCGGCAGCCCAACCTTGCAGCCAGGGCACCGGGGGTGCTGGAATTTTTTCCTGAATTTGCAAGACCAGAGGCTGTAAAAGGGCTTGAACAATTTTCCCATATCTGGCTGATTTTTGTTTTTCACAAGGCTGGGAAAAAGGGTGGGACATGGTCTGCCATGGTACGCCCTCCCCGCCTTGGGGGAAATAAAAAGGTGGGCGTATTTGCCTCCCGCTCCCCTTTCCGGCCCAACCCCATCGGCATGTCCTGTGTCCGGCTTGAGGACATTGAATTTACGACCAAAGGGCCGGTGCTGCATCTGACCGGCGTGGATATCATGGATCAGACCCCTGTCCTGGACATCAAACCCTATCTGCCCTATTCAGACCGGCTGGACACTGCCCGGGACGGTTTTGCACCGGCACCGGACACGGGGGCATGCGAAGTCAGTTTTTCCGACACGGCAGCGGCCCAGATCCGGGAAAGGGAAACGACCATCCCCAATCTGCTGCCCATCATTACCCAGGTACTGGAAAATGATCCCCGGCCCGCTTATTGCCGAGCCCGTTCTTCTAATATTAAACACGAGACCCGGACGGATGTGCCGGAAGAAAATCGTGTATACGGTATCCGGATGTTTGACTTTGATCTCAAATGGCTGGCAGCAGGAAATAAGATTCGGGTGCTTTGTCTGGACCCTGTTTAAGGTTTATGGTTAGCTTTTGACATCTTAATTAACAGTATTGTATAATTTGCACTAAGAAAAGCAAATTCCTGATTATTCTATAATTACCAGTGGAACCGGCTGGGCCCAATCCCTGCGCTGGAGGGGGAAAAAGCATCTGTGAGGGAGCTGGTTGCTATTGTTGAAGCACATATTTTTTGGGGGGCGGAAATTTCGGATGAAGACCTGATGGCATGCATTTCGAAATGGCAACCCTGATTTAATATTTTTACCGTTGGGATGGAGGAGTCACATGCCAAACAATCAGAACCACCCGCATGGAACAGAAATAGCCCCTCATCTGCGAATACCCGCAGCCGGCAGCAGCTTTATTGAGATGCGCTTTGCCGATCTTCTGCACCGCGACTGTTTTAATCCGCAAAGCTGGAATAGTATAAAACTGGATCCGGCCGCCGGGCAGCCTGGTTGGTTTGAAATCGATCTCAACACACTGGGGCTGAACGATGGTGATTATGAATATGAGTTTGTCCTGGATGGTGCAACCGATGCGCCCATCGCCGATCCCTATGCCGTCCATATAACACGCTTCGGCGGCTATCGAGGAATCTTTCAGATCCGTGAAGGCCGACAATGGCAGCAGCTGTTTTCCTGGGACGACGAATTTACCCCCGGTAACGAGTTGCGCAATAACCATCAGTTGGTGATCTATGAGATGCCGATGCGTTGGATGGAGAGCGCGCCGGAAAAGGCGCGTCAAGTGGGTCTGGGTACCTTCGAGAAGGTGGCGTTTGCCCATCTCGACAGGCTCAAGGCCCTGGGTATCAACGCGATCGAACTGCTGCCGGTGCAGGATTCGCCTGATACTCTCAACTGGGGGTACGGCACGCGTTTCTTCTTCGCCCCCGATATTGATATGGGGATGCCCGTTGAACTCAAGTTCTTTGTCAAGCATTGCCATCGACGGGGCATTCGGGTCATTTTTGACGTCGTGATGAATCATGCCCGCAACTGCCCCCTGGCACAGCTCGACTATGCCCGTTACTTTCTGTCAGGCGACGACGATGAGCGCGCTCACCGGGGCGAGGACTATGGAGCAGACCTGTTTCGCTACTGGCCGGACAAAGATAACCAGACCCCGGCACGAGATTTTCAGTTACAGATGGTCGATCATCTGATCACCGAGTATCACGCCGACGGTTTCAGGATAGATGAATTCAAGGGTATCAATAACTGGGATTTCATCCAGCAGTTTCGTGATCATGCCTGGCAAACGCATCAACAGGCCTTTCCCGGCCGGCCGTTTCTGGTCATCGCTGAGGACTCCTGGCGGCGGGCCGTCATCACCCATCAACGAGTGGGCAATCCCAATAGTCGTAAGGTTACCGACTCCATGTGGAACTTTGCCTTTCGCGACGAGCTGCGCAGGGTTTTTGCCGGCCACCTCCATACCGAATGGGGGCAACCCTCGCGGCGGGATCGTATCCGCTGGATGGTTACCGGCATCCAGACCTGGAATAACGGGAACCGACAAGCCGAGCCCGGTTTTTATGATCTTTCCCAGGCAGTCAACTACCTGACATCTCATGACGTCGAAAAGCACAGTGAAAAACGGATCATGAACTATCTCCTGGCGCCGATGCTGGAGGCCCATGGTTATCGTGGCACGGTGGACGATATCAGTTGGGTGACCGATCATCTGAAGGCCGGGTCCGGCGAGCGGGCCGACGATCACCAACGCTTTCTCCATGGTCTGGCGCTGGAGCGTCTGCGCAGTGCCTTTTGTCTGATGATGACGGCAGTCGGTATACCGATGATCCTTGCCGGTGATGAGTTTGGTGATGTTCATGATCTCGATCATACCAACTGGCGCCTGAAGATGTCCGATCCGGTGGACTGGGAGCGGCTCGATGCCTCGGCCAACAATCGCGATTTGTGGCACAAGGTTGCTGAGTTGATTGCATTGCGAACCAAGCACCCGGCATTGACCCGCAATGAAACGGAGTTCCTCCACTTCCACCCCGATTTCGATGGCAACGATGGCGCCAAGGTCTTTGTTTACTGCCGCACCGGTGGCGTTGGGATTGGGGCCGGCGATCAGATTGTCGTGATCGGCAACATTGGACCGCAGTCGTACGCCCAATATAACCTGCCTTGGCACTGGATGAATCTGGATGCAGTAAGGGAGATCGCGCCACCACAATATTGTGCGCCCCTGGAACGGAACGATGCAGGTTCAGTGAAACTGTCACTGGCTCCGTATCAGATTCGGGTATTCGAAACCTGAAAGCCTCTCCTGTTGGGTAATTGATGAATCGGCTGCAATCTCATGAAAATGGCCCCAATTTCCAATATGGAAAGAGACACCCGGACGGATGTGCCGGAAGAAAATCGTGTATACGGTATCCGGATGTTTGACTTTGATCTCAAATGGCAGGCGGCCGGAAATAAGATTCGGGGACTTTACCTGGCCCCGGTTTAGTGGCGAATCAGGTCTTGGGACTGTAATGACGTTTCAGCCAGGACCCCAGCCCGTCAAGGCCGGGAAACAGCACACGCTCCGTGATATTGCACAGATCCAGTTTATCCCGGCATTCCCATTTAAGGGACGCCGGAATAATAATGCGCTGGAAAAGATCCGAATGAAGGTTCAGCCAGTCATCAATCACGCGGCAGGGATTGGGCATGACCGAAAAAAGCGCATACTGGTTCACGATGCGTTCGTCAATGGATGGCGGCTCAAAAAAGAGCAGGAACTCCTCGGACCGGCCCAGGGCATCAAACTGGGTTAAGGTTTCAACATACTGATGAAAGGTTTTTTCCCCGGCGTGCCAATCCGGCCGTTCCTGGCCGATACTGGTGAGCAGCTCCACGGTAAACGCCTGGGCACCTTCTGCGGCCAGTTGTTCTTTAAGTTCGGAAGGCAGCCGGTCATGGACCTGTTCATAATTTATCCGCCAGATCACCCCGTCCAGATCAAACCTCTCAAGGTTGGCCAGGGCAAAATGAAGGGCAATATAGGGCGAATAGGTCCAGTCCATGAGGCGGGTGGGCAGTCCGTGGTGCTGGGCCACGGCCAGAAGGTGCCAGAAGGAATCGGGGTCTTCCCGCCCCTGGGCCCTGGAATATTTGCGAAAATTGCGCAGCAGATGCTTTTCAAGGGACCAAAAAGGCCCGCCCAGACGCATCAAAGAAGTTTCAAGGCGGTAGGTTGCATCGGACAGGCCCCGGTAAACAAAGGGCGGCCGAAACCTTTGGATGGCATCATTCCAGGCCCCTTTGAACAGTTCCTCCTGGAGCATGCCCCAGGAATCAACTCTGATCTCCGGCATAGGATTCCTCCCCTCCCCGGGCAGCCCCGGTTTCTATGTTTTTTTGTGGGCATGGCCCAACGTTTAAATATCATATTTGCTTGAACGGCAATTGGTATATCTGGTCCTCCCCGAAAACCAGAATATCGTTCTGCCTTAAAAGCGCGGTTGTCACTCCCATGCCGTCCACAAGAGACCGGCTGAAACTGCCGTCATAGATCCGGCAACTTCCGCAGGACGGACTTTTCTGTTTCAAAAGGGCGATTTTGATACCACAGGCAACCGCTTTGTCCAAAGCGGCCTGTGCCCCTTTGATAAAAAAATCCGTCACATCAGCCTGCCGGGTCTTCACCCGGGCCGTTCCCGCCCAGACCCCCGGGCCGCCGCCGGGGGTGATCTCTGCCGGTGGCCGGGGAACAGGAAGGCCGCCGGCCATTTCTGGACAGACCGGAACCAGCAGCCCTTTGGCCTGCCATTGGTCAATGAGTGAGCATTCAAACGGACAGGACCTGCCGTCATAGCGCACCGGCTGTCCCAGAAGACAGGCTGAAATCAGTATCTGTTCCATGGAAAAATTTTCCCGGGACGGGCTGATTAAAAGGTTTGAACAACGTCGATAATGTTGATTACGCCTCGGACCCTTCCCAGTTTAAGCGATTTAAAAAATAGATCTGCAGATTCGACTAAAATTTCCCAGAAATTTTTATCCAATGGATTTGAGGTTGTAATTGAAGATAGGCCGCTGTTTTCAGTGGAAAGGTCTGCAGACTGTACATCTGTATTCATGATTTTTCTCCTATTTTTCCAACTCAGTGTCGGTATATTGCGTTACAAGTACCCCAATAACATGCAGGTAAGTATTGGGCAACTATCAAATCTTATAATACTCGATGATCAAGTTTTTGTTAATTTGCCCAACTTCTGCGTTGGAAAAAATTCTTAATCCTCAAAATATATTGTATATTCCTCCGGTTAAAAATTTTTCCCGCCTTGAATTTGAACAAATTCCCTAAAAACTTGATGATTGAGTACTAGGATGTTAACGGCAGATACAATGATTGATAAAAATTCAAAAAAATAGTAAAAAAGTAAGGCGCGATACAAACAGATTCAGCTTTTTTCATCAATTCGTTAAATAAAGGAGGAAATAATGGCAACAACCAATGAGAATCTAAAAGAGTCGTTTGCAGGTGAAAGCCAGGCCAACCAGAAATACAGGGCTTTTGCCAAAAAAGCCGAAAAAGAAGGGTTTAAAAATATTTCAAAACTGTTTAAAACCACTGCCGAAGCAGAACGGATTCATGCAGAGGGTCACCTGGCCGCCTTGGGTATGATCGCGTCAACCGCCGAGAACCTCCAGGCCGCCATTGACGGCGAAACCGAAGAGTTCTCCCGCATGTATCCGCCCATGCTGGAACAGGCGGAGGCGGACGGCCATAAAGCCAAAACCATGTTTAAATTTGCCCTGGGTGCTGAAGAAGTGCATGCCAAGCTCTACACAAAAGCCCTGGAAGCTGTTAAAAACGGCATAGATCTGGATGTCAACGAATTTTACCTGTGTCCGGTCTGCGGTTACATTGAACTGGGCACCGCGCCGGAAAAATGTCCGATCTGCTCCGCCAAACAATCCAAGTTTATCCTGGTCGACTAATCGAATACTAGTCGGCCCCGGGCATGATGAACTGCCCTGGGGCCGGCTTGTCAACACCCGGGGTCATGGAAGCAAAAACCAGGATGCCGTTATCAGTTCTTTCATGATCTGTTGTGGGCACGCTGTACAACTGCCAAAGCGGCCCATGGCCCTTATTGCGTTTCAAAAGGAATGCTATTCGCTCTTCCCTTGATCATTTTTCTTTTTTTTCATCTGTGTTGCAAGAACAGGGATGCCCGCCTTTTTTTCCATGGCATTTTTCTATTTGTTCCGGCGTACAGTTTTCGGGTTTGTCTTTGAGCTGTTTAGGATCTTTACATTTACAGTCACACATTTAAATCTCCTTTCCTTAAACGATGGATAATACATATATCATAATCTTGTGCGTATAAGATTCGATATGCTACTGATACTTTTATACTTTAAGAAAAATCATAGGTCCACTGCAAAAATATCCAATCGGCCTCTTTATCCGAAGCCTGTTTTTCAGCAAACTCATCCGGCCAGAAATGACCGTATCCTAACTGAATTTGATTCCCTTTGGGAAGATCCCACCTGGCGACGATATCAAATTCTTTTCCGATCTTGTCCCCTGAATTGCCGTCCGGGTCCCTATAAGTTTTGTTCAGATACCAGGCGTCCTCTTTTTCAGCCAGCCAGAACTGATGGAATTCCGCCTTTAAATAAAAGCCTTTTTTCGGTTTGACTTCCAGATTGATCTGGGCATCTTTCAAATTGCTCCAGTTAAACAGGTTCATTCTCCCATACATCTTGTCCCTGGCCCCGAATGCCCCGTCAAATGTCTCTTTTTTCCCATCCTTGGGATCACTGTCGCCCGAAGCATAGCTGTACTCCAAACTGATCCGGGGTTTGAAAGCAATATCTTTAAAATTGTAACCAATCAACGCATGGTAACCATAAGCATCAATATCATCGTCAGCCAGATCACCCTCCTGCTTTACGAAGGTAAAATCAGCATCCCAGCCATTAAGATCCATCCTGAAAATTCTGCCGCCCAGATAGTAGGAATCAAAATCTCCGCATTGCCCATCTTCACCGTTATAAGTGTACCGATTATTCTTTTTGGTCATAAAAAAGGGTTCAACCGCGATGCCAACCAAACTTTCTGGAAGCTTAAAATGACTGTAAAATCCATAGCTTTCAAATCCATGACCATGATTCAGGCTGAACTGATCCGGATCATGAAGCATGGTTTTCCCGTAAAAGGCATCCACAAAGCCGGCATCAAATGTGTAGGAGAGTTTGACAGCATCCCAGATCCACTTCCCTGAATTTCCCCACTGCCCCGGACCAAAGACCCTTTTGTCGCCATAGGAAAGGATTTGCCTTCCCGCTTTCATACTCAGCGGCTGATCCAGGATCTGCTTGACTTCCAGGTAGGTTTCATAAAGCTCCCAATCATCCTTATAGGGATTGTGTTCTTGGTCAAAGGTTGAGTTGTAAAAATCACTCTCCTTAAAACCCAGATCCCAGACTTCCGCATGCTGGCCCCAAACGGCCACATGGATGTTCTCCGTGGGACGATAATCCATTCCCAGCCGGAATCTTCCCAGGAGGAATCCATCGGTGCCCTCCCCTTTTGCAGGCTGATCACCATAATACTTCAAATTAAAGTTATCCAGAAATTCATACCGAAAGCGTACGTTTGCACTGAAAGTCAGTACGTTTTCAGGCGAAGTGCCCTTGGTGCCGGCCTGGCAGTCCGTGTATAAAAACATCGCAATACAAATGACAAGTAATACCCCTTTGAATTTAAATCGCATCAATCCTCCTTCTTAACTAAAGCGGCACAAAACATCTTTTATATGAAAGTTACAATAAGCTGTTGAATTACTTTCATGTTTTGTTGTGGGTTGAGCCTGGGTGTTGATAGACCAGGTCAGCCCATGGCTGTTATTCAAAACTACCGGCCTTTAATATCATGCCACAATGTCGTTTATAAATTTTAAATAACGTTTGAAAACTACAAAGTTGCATATCGATATCATACATTTTTTGGAAGTGTCAACATTAAATCCGATGCTTCAAATTCGCTAAAATGCATGGCGCATGGATAGATCAAGCCGGTAATGACAACTCCGGGGAGAGCTTTCAATGACTACCGGAACAAATCCTGAAATATTGGAGGAGGTGGAATACTTTGGGGTTGGTTCTGGCGCCCCCCAATTCAGGCCCGAATTCACCAGGCACTATATTTTCCCTTGCAACTTATAAATGGAGAAGGATATTCTTCGATAACGTTGATTTTCAAAATTAAAATCTTGAGGCTTTTAATGGCTAACCTGTTTGAAAATATTCCTGATAACTTGCCTGCTGAACACTTTACTGATTTGGTTAAAAAGGAAAATATTCGGATCGAACGTATTGTCTCTTTGGGCCACACGTCACCTGAATCCGGATGGTATAGCCAAGATGAGAATGAATGGGTGATTGTATTAGAAGGTTCAGCCACAATTCTGTTTAAAAACGGGATTGAACGAGTTTTAAATAAAGGGGATTATCTCAACATTCCAGCTCATACAAAACATAAGGTCACTCGAACCGATCCAAAGAACTTAACAATTTGGTTGGCTGTTTTTTATTAAAACAAGGTACAGCTCCTCCAGGTTCTACCAGTTCTTCCAGGGCGAGTACCGCTCTCTTCCCAGCAAAACGATGATTCTACCTGATAAGAAGAGCGTGGTACTTTGGGGTTGGTACTGGTGTGTGATATAATTTTTAGATTTTAATTCACCGTACCCATGTTTTTCTTGCATAAGTTGGCGGGGTAAGGATATCCTCCTGTTGAATTTAAAATCATATTGGTCCATTCTGCCTACTTCACTGTTTAGGCACAAAGGTAAAACATGAGCAGTACAGAAACCGAAGAGTTAAAAATTGAAATACCTGGTGGTCAGGTGTACATAAAGAAGTGGATACCTGAATTTGATAATGGAAAGGCACCAATAATTTTACTGCATGATTCATTAGGCAGCGTAGATTTATGGCAAGAGTTTCCTGAGAGGCTTTCGCAGGCTTTTTCTCGCAGTGTATTCGCTTATGATCGTCTTGGATTTGGCAAATCCGATGCGCGCAACTCATTACCTTCAAAAAAATTTGTCGAGGAAGAGGCTGCCATCTATTTCCCCTCCATAAAAAAATTGTTATGTCTTGAAAGCTATGTTCTTTTTGGCCACAGCGTTGGGGGAGGGATGGCGATCAATATTGCCTCACGAGACTCCGACTGCCGAGCAGTTATTACCGTATCCGCTCAAGCATTCGTTGAAGATCTCACAGTTAAAGGTATAGAAGACGCAAAGAAAATGTTTGAGCAGCCCGGGCAACTCGAACGCTTAGAGAAATGGCATGGGTCAAAAGCAAAATGGGTGCTTCATGCTTGGACAGATATGTGGCTGTCTGACGAATTCAAAGATTGGAGCTTGGAACCTGCCATTCAGAATGTTCATTGCCCAGTACTTGCAATTCATGGAGATAGCGACGAATACGGATCTTCAGCGTTTCCACGGTTCATTTCTGAGCATTCAGGTGGCTCTTCCAGAATGTTGATTATAAAAGGCTGTGGTCACATGCCGCATAAGAAAAAAGCGCAGGAGGTAATTACTGCGACAGGAGAGTTTCTCGATTCATTTACCTGATCTGTATAGGACTCCCCATCACTGAGGAACTCTCCGACACCGCCCGGCATCGCATAAATAAACGAA
>QKDP01000031.1 GCA_003252055.1 Desulfobacter postgatei
AAGCCGACAATGACGGTGGTCCGTAACGCGGCGTCCGGGTCCAGGCGGCGGATGTCGGCAAAGAGCCGGGTAAGATCCTGCCGGGTGTAGGGCCGGCCCATGCGTTTCAGGACCTCATCATGGGCATGCTGGATGGGCACATCATAGTATGAACAGATGTTGGCATGGCGTTGCACCGCCTCAATGACCCGTTCATCAAGGGTACACGGGTGAGTATACAAAAATCGAAGCCAGGCGGACGGATCTTTTTGAACCATCTTTTCCGCGGTTTTTGCGAGCACCGTATGAAAGGCCGGGCCGTCCAGGTCCAGGCCGTAATCCGTGGTATTTTCCCCTGTGAGAATAATCTCTTTAACCCCCTTATCCAGAAGAAGAGACGCTTCCTGGCAGATCAGTTCAACGGGCCGGGAACGCTGGCGTCCCCGCAGACTGGGAATAATGCAATAGGTGCAGTGACGGCTGCACCCTTCGGACACCTTGATGTAGGCGGTTTTTTCATAAAGAAGTTCCCGGGCCTGCACAGGGGTGTCCACCTGCCGGGAGTCAGGCTCGGGAAATAGCGTAAACGGCCTTTTGCCGGCATTTTCCACGGCTTTTACGATATGGTCACAGGCTGCAGTGCCTAAAAAAGCATCCACTTCCGGCAGGCTGTCCAAAAGATCCGGGTCATCCTTATACCGCTGGACAAGACAGCCGGTGACAATCAGCCGCCGGCATGCACCGGCGGTTTTAAATTCCGCCATCTCCAGAATAACATCAACCGCCTCCTGGGAGGCGGTTGAAATAAATCCGCAGGTATTAATGATGATGGCCTCAGCCTGGACCGGGTCTGTTATAATCTGATGGCCGGCTGCAATCAGCCGGCCAAGCATGATCTCGCTGTCCACCTGGTTTCTGGAACAGCCCAGGCTTTCAAGGTAGATCTTCATATGGATTTTGCCATGAGATCTCCCACAAGGGCGGAAAACCGTGCCGGATTATCAAGCTTGCCGCCTTCGGAAATCACGGCAATATCATAAAGCAGGTCGCAATAGTCCGAAATCACGGGATTTGTGGTATCGGATTCAAATACGGACTTGATCTTTTCCATGACCGGATGGTTGACATTAACTTCCAGGGCGCGTTTCTGATCCGGGGCTTTCTGGCCCGAGGCTTTCAGAATTTTCTGCATGTAAGCGCTCATGGCCCACTCGTCGCCGGTCAGGCAGGAGACAGAGTCCTTGAGCCGGTTAGAGATCACCACATCCTTGACCTTGCTTTCCAGCTTGCCTTTAAGGAAAGAGAGTAGGGCAGAATACTCGTTTTTCTTTTCATCATCCACCTTTTCCAGGTCAAGGTCGCCCTTTTCAGCGCTTTTCAGTTTCTTCTCCTTGTACTCGGGCAGGGACTGGGTCACCCATTCATCAATGGGGTCCACCATGAGAAGGACTTCATAGTCCTTTGCCTTGAGCGCCTCAAGCAAGGGGGAATTGATAAGGGAGGCCAGATTTTCACCCGTGATGTAGTAAATTTCTTTCTGGTCCTCTTTCATGTTTTCAATGTACTGGTCAAGGGTCACATATTTATCACCGGACTTGGTGGTTTTGTAACGCAGCAACGATGCCAGCCGTTCCTTATTGTCGTAATCCGTAGGGATACCGGCCTTAAGGGCCTGGCCGAACTCCTCGTAGAATTCAATATATTTTTCATCTTCCATACCTTCAAGTACGGAAAAAATCTGTTTGACCAGATTCTTGCGGATATTTCTGACCAGGCGGTCTTCCTGGAGAATCTCGCGGCTCACATTAAGATTCAAGTCCGGTGCATCCACAATGCCCTGGATAAAGCCCAGGTACTCGGGCAAAAGCTCCTTGCAGTCATCCATGATAAACACCCGTTTGCAGTAAAGCTGCATGCCGTGTTTACGTTCCGGCCGGAACAGATCAAAGGGAGCTTTGGAGGGAAGATACATAAGCACATCATACTCGGTCACCCCTTCAAACTTTTTGTGAATAATTTCACAGGGGTCATCCCAGTTATGGGATATGTGTTTATAAAACTCCTTGTGCTCATCCTCGGTCACATCTTCCTTGGCCTTGGCCCAGATGGCCTTCATGGAGTTCAGAGTCTCGTCTTTTCTGATTTTCCGATAGGTATCCCCGATGGGCTTGCCGTCCTTGTCTTTGATGATCTCATTTTCAGGAATGGGCTCGCTGGCCTCCACGTTCATGATGATGGGATAGGTGACAAAGTCGGAATGCTTTTTAACAATGTGGCGGATGGTGTACTCTTCGGTGAAATCCTGATCCCCCTCTTCCGGGTCTTTGAGGAACAAAGTAATCTGCGTACCCCGTTTTTCCTTGTCAATCTCTTCAAGGGTATACTCTCCCTTGCCGTCGGATTCCCATCGGACACCCCTTTTCTGACCCGGGGCCTTGGTGTCCAGACGCACCTTGTCTGCCACGATAAAAGCGGAATAAAACCCCACGCCGAACTGGCCAATGAGTTCCGGGGCCAGGCCTGTTTCATTTTTTGATTTTTCCAGGGCTTCCATAAAGGCGGCGGTACCGGATTGGGCAATGGTACCGATATTATCATTGACCTCGTCAAAGGTCATACCGATGCCGTTATCCGTAATGGTGAAGGTCTTGGCTTCCTTGTCCGCAGCCAGGCGGATATGGTAATCATTGTCATCGGCAAACAGATCCGGTTCTGTCTGTTCCTTGAACCTGGCCTTGTCAATGGCATCCGAGGCGTTTGAAATCAGCTCCCGGATAAAAATTTCTTTGTTGGAATAAAGAGAGTGGATGATCAGATGCAAAAGCTGCTGGACTTCGGTTTTAAATTGTCTGGTTTCTTTTTCTGCCATTATAACTCCTAGGACTTAACAGTTTAACGGTTAAAATTAAATTTTTTTTAATAATAATTGTCGCAAAAAACTAATTGTCAAGACAACGGGGTAAAATTCAAAAGACCCGGTTTGACAAGGGCAGATTAAGATTGTAGGCTTAATTAATGTGCATTCTTTAAAAGGATAGTTCATGAACATCCCTTCATATATTGAAAAAATTACTTCCGCGATTGCTTCGACCGCCCACCCGCCGGCCCCGGACCCTGCGCAATTTAAACCCGCAACCGTAATGGCGCTCTTTCTTTTCTCCCGGGAACCAGCCCTGCTGTTTATCCGGAAAGCGGACCGGGAAGGATATGCCTGGCGCAACCAGATGGCTTTTCCCGGCGGACACGTGGACAAAACAGATGCTTCGGCCAGGCAGGCGGCCTTTCGTGAGCTTTACGAAGAAACAGGCATTGTCTCTGATAATGTGCAGTATATCGGATCCCTGGGCCATTTTCAGACCGTGAGACACCGGGACATCCAGGCGTTTACAGGTGTCTGGAACCAGAAAGATGACGTCGTTTTTGATACCGAAGAAATTTCAATGGTGCTTGAAATTCCGTTTGAAACGCTCTGGCAGACCCACCGGGAAAACGGCTATGCCGGCCACAGACCCGGTGTTCTGGAGCTGATCTATCCATATAAGGATGTGGTGATATGGGGGGTTACGGCCCAGATTGTTCATCATCTTCTGGAGGTGGTGGGGGACATTTTATAGTTACTCATTGTTAATTCTATTCTTTAACCTCACATAAACTTTAACAGCCAGAAAACCGGAAAGACCTGCCAGCAGAAACGGAAACCATACGTGAGGGACAAGAACCGGATCATTATTCGCCACGATCACCCCACCCACGGCAAAACAGAAAACCGGCACCATGGATCCAATCAGGACCCAGCAGGCAAAGTTGGAATCATACCAAGGCGTTATTGTTTTTCTAAAAGACGGATTCTGGTCAACCTGCATGGCACTCTTGTGTGATTCGGGTTAAAAGCACAACATATAGTTTTTTTTATTGACACATAACTACATGTTGCGTTAAATGTAACTCACAGCCTGGGACACCCCGGTTGCGTTCTCATCAGAATATGTGAATATCAATCAGATTTCAAGAGGTAGTCAAATGTTTGAACAGATCAAAAAAAGAGACGGACGGGTAGCTGCGTTTGATTCTTCTAAAATAACAAATGCTTTGATCAAAGCGGGTGAAGCAACAGGAGAATTCAACGGCAGGGACGCCAAAAAAATGACCATGCGGGTACTCACCCTTGCCCGGAACCTTCAACTGGGGCCCATTCCCGAGGTAGAGGAGATCCAGGATATTGTGGAGCGGGTACTTCTGGATTCCCCGTTTTACAAAACCGCCAAGGCATACATTATCTACCGGGAGCAGCACAACCAGATCCGGAAAATCGCCATCAATGAGAACGTCGGCCTTATGGAATCTTACATCAGCCGCATGGACTGGAAGGTCAGGGAAAACTCAAACATGAGCTACTCCCTCCAGGGGCTGAACAACTACATCTCCTCGGATATCACTGCCGAGTACTGGCTCAATAAAATTTATCCCCCGGCCATCCGGGATGCCCATTATAGCGGGGATATCCACATCCATGATTTAAGCCTCCTGTCTGTATACTGCGTGGGCTGGGATCTGCAGGATCTTCTCCTTGAAGGATTCAAAGGCGTGGCCGGCAAGGTGGAATCCTCCCCGCCCAAACATTTCAGAAGCGCCCTGGGTCAGATCGTTAATTTTTTCTATACCTTACAGGGAGAAGCGGCAGGGGCCCAGGCCATGTCCAATTTTGACACCTTGCTGGCCCCCTTTGTCCGGTATGACGACCTTGACTACAAAGAGGTCAAACAGGCGTTACAGGAATTTGTTTTCAATATCAATATTCCCACCCGGGTGGGCTTTCAGACGCCTTTCACCAATATTACCATGGACCTGAACGTGCCCGCCATGCTCAAGGAGACCCCTGTCATCATCGGCGGCCAATACCAGAAAGAGACCTATGCCGCATTCCAGGATGAGATGGACATGATCAATGCCGCCTTTGCAGAAGTGATGATGGACGGCGATGCCAAGGGCAGGGTGTTTACATTCCCCATTCCCACCTACAACATTACTGCGGATTTTAACTGGTCCAACCCCAAACTGGAAAATATCTGGAAAATGACAGGCAAATACGGAATCCCCTATTTTTCCAACTTTGTGAATTCCGACATGGATCCTGAGGATGCACGCTCCATGTGCTGCCGGCTCAGACTGGACAACCGGGAACTGCGCAAGCGTGGCGGCGGGCTTTTCGGCGCAAATCCCCTGACCGGTTCCATCGGGGTTGTCACCTTGAATCTGCCGAGGATCGGGCGCCTTGCCCAGGATGAAGCTGATTTTTTCAACCGCATGGATAAACTGATTGACTTAAGTGCCAAATCTTTGGGCATCAAGCGCAAAATTCTTGAAAAATTCACCGAAGGCGATCTGTATCCTTATTCAAAATTCTATTTAAGAAAAATCAAGGAAAACACAGGCGTTTACTGGCGCAACCACTTTTCCACCATCGGCGTTCTCGGCATGAATGAAGCCTGCCTTAATTTCCTGGGCACGGACTGTGGCATTGCCACCCCCAGGGGCCAGGCATTTGCCGTCAGGGCCATGGATCATATCCGAAGTAAAATCGAAAGCCTGCAGGAAAGTACCGGTGAAATATTCAACCTGGAAGCCACCCCTGCCGAAGGCACCACCTACCGGTTTGCCAAACTGGATAAAAAGAAGTTCAAACACATTGTCTGTGCCAATGAAGAAGAGTTCAAGAAAGGTTCCGACCCCTTTTACACCAATTCCACCCACCTGCCGGTGAACTATACCGACGACTTGTTTGAGGCGCTGGAACTGCAGGATGAACTGCAGACCAAATACACCGGGGGTACGGTCCAGCACCTGTTCCTGGGCGAAGAGGTCTCAGATGTTGAGGTGGTTAAACACATGGTTGCCAAAGTGTCCAACACCTTCCGTCTGCCCTATTTCACCCTGACGCCCACCTTTAGTGTCTGCCCGTCCCACGGCTATATTCCAGGGGAATATGCCAAATGCGAAACCTGCAATGCCGATACGGAAATTTACTCCAGAGTGGTGGGATATCTGCGGCCGGTGAGCCAGTGGAACAACGGCAAGCAGACGGAATTTAACATGCGCAAGACCTATACCGCCCAGAAGACGGCGGAAAAGATCGCATCATAACCTTTTAAAACCCGTTGCCCATGTATATCGGCGGATTTCAGAAAAATTCCCTGATTGATTTTCCGGGAACCATAGCCTGTGTGGTGTTTACCCGGGGGTGCAACTTCACCTGCCCGTACTGCCATAATCCGGATCTTGCTGCCGGCTCTGACGGGGGCGACAGGTTCGGTGATTCGGGTTTGGACCAGCCAGATCTGAGACAATCACAAGGCCCTGATCAGAAAGAGATCCTGGCCTTTCTGGAAAAACGAAAAGGCATGATTGAGGGGGTTGTCATTACCGGCGGAGAACCCACCCTTCAAGCTGATCTGATTGATTTTATCCAAACGGTCAGGCAGATGGGTTATAAAGTCAAGGTGGATACCAACGGCACGGCCCCCGGGATCCTGGGCATGCTTTTTGACCAGGGGCTTTTGGAGTATCTTGCCATGGATATTAAAACGGATACAGACCACTATCCCATGATCATGAAGAATCCCGGGTATCTGGACCGGGTTATGGAAAGTATTTCGCTGGTCATGGAAAAGGCGCCGGCCTATGAATTCAGAACAACATGTGCAAAACCCTTTGTCACGCCTGCTATCATGGAAAATATCGGAAAAATGATCCAGGGGGCTGCATCCTATGTACTCCAGCCCTGTTCCCGCAACGTAGATATGCTGGATCCGAATTTTGCCGCCGTGGATGATCATTTTCTCAGCGTCGATGACATGGAGGCATTGAAGGCAGCCGTTTTACCCTTTGTAAAGAATACCAGGATACGATAGAATTCAAGATATGGAGGTTTCAGCCATGAAAAAAATTACCCTTGTATATTTCAGTCCCACCAAAACAACCGAAACAGTGCTTAATACCATAACCCGGGGTCTTGCCCGGAGTCTGGAAATCAGCGGTTCCGAAATAACCGCTGTCAATTTCACCAGTCCGGAGATCCGGGAAACCGTGCTTGCGCCCTTTGATGGCAATGATACCGTGCTGCTGGGGGCGCCTGTATATGCCGGCCGCCTGCCCGCAGATGCCGCTGATTTCTTTAAAAAACTGACGGCGTCCAACACCCCGGCCATACTCACCGTGGTATACGGTAACAGGGAATATGACGATGCGCTGCTGGAACTTAAGGATATTGCGTCAGCATGCGGATTTATCCCGGTTTCCGGGGCAGCCTTTATCGGCGAACACTCCTTTGCAAGCACAGATATTCCCGTTGCCATGAACCGGCCGGATGAGAACGATCTGAAACAAGCCGAAGACTTTGGCAGCAATACCGGGAATCTGCTCAAAGAGACCAAGGATTTAAAGAAGATTGCCGCCCTAAAGGTACCGGGGGATTTTCCGTACAAGGACGGCATGGGCAAGGGCGCCCCGGACTTTATTGAAGTGACGGATGCGTGCACCAACTGCGGGATCTGTGCCACGGTTTGTCCGTCAAAGGCCATTGATGCGGAAAATGGATTTGCCACCATTACTGCCGACTGTATTCTGTGCTGCGCCTGTATCAAGGCATGCCCGGAACAGGCAAGACTGATGAAAAACGGCCCCATCAAAGATAAGGCCAAATGGCTGAACGAAACCTGTTCAACCCCTAAACCACCCCAGATCTTTTTTGCCACGGCATCCTGAATTTTTTATCTTGTCCCCCCACCGGTTTGAACCGGCGCATAAGGGACTCACAAAAAATAAATCCCACATTTTGCTTGCCTTTTTATCCGTATTCTTCGTTGCGACTTAAGGGCACATATTCCAATATGCTCCCTAAGTCGCGCCTTGAATACGAATAAAAATTCGGCGCAAAATTTGTAGCATTTATTTTTTCCGAGTCCCTAAAGCAGCGGATCAAGGTGTGCTTGCGTTGCTGTTCCTCTTGAAAAATCAGTCGGTTTATTATAAACTCAATTGGCTTAACAGATGATAAAAAAGGATTCTAAATGAAATTTTCCTTCAATAAAAAGGATATCTTGGAAGTTCTGGCAAGAATTCAGGGTATCACCGGCAGAAAAACAAATTTAAAAATCACCTCCGATATTTTGATCAAGGCGGTTGAGTCAAAGATAACCATCACGGCCAATGACCTTGAAACGGTTTTCATCGGCACCTATGAGGCCCAGGTTGACACCCCGGGAATTCTGTCTATCAACTCAAAAAAATTCTTTGAAATCATCAGGGAGTATCCCAATGAAAATATCTGCATCAACGAGGTTGAAAACCGGTGGATTGAAATAGGATCCGGGGATAGTGTTTATCACATTGTCTCCTCGGATTATGAAAACTTTCCTGAAACCCCTGTGATTGAAAACGTCAGCTTCATAGAAATTACAGCCAAAGACCTGAAAAAGATGGTGGCCGTCTCTTCTGTGGTGGGATACCTGAACGAAGAAAAAAGAACCTATGTCCTGGGTTCCCTGATTGAAAAGGCTGTGGTTGAAGGAGAGGAGGTGCTGCGGATCGTTTCAACGGATTCAAGAAGGCTTCACTGTTTTGATGCGCCGTTTACAGGGGATCTTGATCTGGGGGATTCCCGGGTGATCATCCCCAAAAAAGGGCTGGCAGAACTTGGAAAATTCATTGATTCCGATATAGAAACCATCAAGGTGGGTGTCAAGGACAATCATTTCGTGTTCCAGCGGGCCAATGAATCCATAATGATCAAACTGCTTGAAGGCGACTATCCGGACTACATGCTTGTCATGAATTTCGAGGGCATGATCCCCATTGAAGTTGACCGGGCAATGTTTCTAACACTGATGAAACGGGTATCCATCCTTACCTCGGAAGATTATAAAAGCGTTGTATTCAACTTCACGGAAAACAGTCTGACCGTTACCATCACCAACCCTGAGATCGGCGAGTCAAAAGAACAGCTCATGGTTGGTTTTTCAGGCGAAGAGATAAAAAGCGCCTTTAACCCCAGGTATTTCATGGACGCGCTTAATCTGTTCGGGGACGAGATTGTAACCTTGAACATTAAAGACAGCAAAAGCCCCTGCATTGTTAAAAGTATGGAAAACAATAACCTTATCTGCGTAATAATGGCCATCCATCTATCATGAATAAAAACCAAGGAAGTAAAGATTACGGCGCAGGCGATATCAAAGTCTTAGAAGGCCTTGAAGCTGTCCGGAAAAGACCGTCCATGTATATCGGCAACGTGGACCTTGAAGGCCTGCACCATCTGGTATATGAGGTGGTGGACAATTGTATTGACGAGGCCATGGCAGGGTACTGCGACACAGTTCTTGTCACCATCCACGAGGATATGTCGGTGAGCGTGGAGGACAACGGCCGGGGGATACCGGTTGAAATGCACGAAACCGAACAGATACCGGCCTGCGAGGTGGTCATGACCAAACTGCATGCCGGCGGCAAATTCGATAAAGACGCATATAAAGTTTCCGGCGGCCTGCATGGTGTCGGTATCTCCGTTGTTAATGCTCTGTCCGAGCATCTGGCAATGGAGGTGTTCAAAAACGGCAAAATCTACCACCAGACCTATTCCAAAGGACACAAACTCACTGAACTTGAAGTCCTGGGTGATACGGAAAAACAGGGAACCCGAATCACGTTTTCCCCGGATTTCACTGTTATGAATCAAAATGAGTTCAGCTATGACACCCTGTCCCGGCGTATGCGGGAACTGGCCTTTTTGAACAAAGGGGTCAGAATTGTCATTGAGGACGAACGGTCCGCTCAAAAGGATGACTTTCATTATGAAGGCGGAATTGTCTCCTTTGTGGAATATCTGAACCGGTCCTGTACGCCGTTGCACGATCCCATCCATATTGAAGGGGATAAAAACGATGTCCAGATAGAGGTGTCCATCCAGTACAATGATACGTTTAAGGAGAAACTGTATTCTTTTGCCAACAATATCAGAACCATTGAGGGCGGAGCCCATGTATCCGGGTTTAAAGGTGCCCTGACCCGCACGGTAAATGCCTATATTTCAGGCAACCCCAGTCTGCCCAAAAACATGCAGAGCATCAAGATCAGCGGCGATGACATGAGAGAGGGGTTGGCCGTCATCATTTCGGTCAAGCTTATGGAGCCCCAGTTTGAAGGCCAGACCAAGACAAAACTGGGCAACAATGAGGTCAAGGGCATTGTTGAATCCCTGCTCAATGAAAAACTGGGCCAGTTCCTGGAAGAAAATCCCAATGTCGCCAAAAAAATCATTGCCAAGGGCGTGGATGCGGCACGGGCCAGGGATGCGGCCAAACGGGCCAGGGAGCTTGCCCGTAAAAAAGGAACATTGCTTGATTCCACTTTGCCGGGCAAACTTGCCGAATGCCAGTTTGCCGATCCTGCAGAGCGTGAACTGTTCCTTGTGGAGGGCGATTCTGCAGGCGGGTCTGCCAAACAGGGCAGAGACAGACGCTTCCAGGCTATCCTTCCGTTGAAAGGTAAAATCCTGAATGTGGAAAAGGCCCGGTTCGACAAAATTCTTCGAAGTGACGAGATAAAAAATATCATTACGGTGCTGGGCACAGGCGCGGGCAGAGAAGAGTACAACATAGAGAAAATCCGCTACCATAAGGTGGTCATCATGACGGATGCGGACGTGGACGGCTCACACATCCGGACCCTGCTCCTCACCTTTTTTTACCGCCAGATGCCGGACCTGATATCAAACGGCTATCTCTATATTGCCCAGCCCCCGCTTTTCAGGGTGGGATCAAGGAAAACCGGCGTATACCTGAAAAATGAAAATGAATACGCCAATTACCTGATCCGCAGAATTTCATCCCAGAAACAGATCGTGATCAACGGGTACGACACGCCTCTGACCGAGGATGAATTCTATGCGTTTCTGCTGAACATGACAGACTACTACACCAGCATGAACCAGCTCCACAAACGCGATTATGATACGGATCTTCTGTTTACCCTGATCGGGGAAGGGGTCAGTTCAAAGCGCTTCCTGGAAGAAAAAACCAACCTTGAAGCCTTGTCCGGGACCCTGAAAGATAAAGGATACACCCCCCAGGAGATCGAGTTTGATCAGGAGCGCAGCATTTATGAAATGGATATTCTGGACAACTCAGGTCAAACAAAGCTGCTGCGTGTGGGAAGAGACATTCTTGGCACCAGTGACTATCAGAAAATGCGCCAGGCGTATGAAAAAATAAAAGACCTGAACCGCCCGCCCTTTTCCCTGTCCTCAAAGGCGGCTGATGCAAAAACAGTAAATGTCCTTGAGGATTTACAGGGTCTGTACGAATTTCTCATGTCCGAAGCCAAAAAAGGGATCAACATACAGCGTTACAAAGGCCTGGGTGAGATGAATGCGGA
>QKDP01000276.1 GCA_003252055.1 Desulfobacter postgatei
AACGTAGCTGGATAGAACATTTTCAGGGCTGCCGGCACTTAATGCAACTGAATAGGGAACCGGACTGTTCGGATTTTTAAGCATTTTTTTCAACGGCCCAGAGATTCCTCCAAGGTGTTTATCCCCCTGACCGGACATATCAAGACCCTCTGTTTCAATGTTTGCGATTGTGCCGGCTATATTATTTACACCACTATTTATGCTATTATTTATGCCATCATGTATATAATAAGCATAATCCGCGCCCAACGATCTGTACTTTCTATTTTTTATAAACTGGAGAATACACAGCCGGGCACTAATATGTTTACACAGATCAGCAGCATATTTAAAAATCGGACGGGAGGGAACATATCTGCTTCATTTTACCCCTTTCTGCTATTATTTTAAGAACCCGTGAGAGGGATTTATGGGAAACGCCAATGGTAAGAAAGTAAATAGGCATTTTATATACCAGGCCGTACAGGTTCGCCTATTTTTTTCTCTATCCCGCGTCCATAAACCCTTTCAGTATTCACAAAAGAGCGCTTTCACCTGGCTTGGAAAAACAGGTGGCTGTTTCATTCTGAAATATAGGCATTTTCTCAGACAGCAAAACATACTGATATTATATACAATACACTGCCATTGCAGGAAACGTATCCTCTGTTATGATTTGCAACGGGGTTTTTATCTTGAAATTTTAGCCACGTCATTTAAGATTGATAGAATGAGGTTGAACAGAAGTTTATATTCAATTAAATTTATTTATTCTTGGCGTTCCAAATCAGACACAATATATCAACCACGGGCTGACCTGGGTTTTCACCGTGGTTCAGCCCGCAACGAAAGTTGAAAGATCTGTGTAGGTTACACAGACTTTCTTATAAAATAATATTAAAAGAAGGAGCTTACAATGCCCGTTATCACCATCTCAAGAGGTTCTTACAGTCGCGGAAAGGAAGTTGCCGAAAAGGTGGCCTCCGAACTGGGGTATGAATGTATTTCCCGTGATATTCTGCTGGAGGCATCGGAAGAATTTAATATCCCGGAGCTCAGGCTGGTCAGGGCGCTTCATGATGCGCCGTCCGTTCTTGAAAGATTCACCCACGGCAGGGAACGCTATGTAAGTTATATCCGTAAAGCGCTCTTACAGCGTATTCGGAAAGACAATGTTGTTTATCACGGACTGGCGGGGCACTATTTTTTACTGAATATTCCCAATGTTCTAAAAATCAGAATCATATCGGATATGGAAGAACGTGTGAAAGAAGAAGTCCGGCGGGAAAATATTTCCGAGGAAAAAGCACGGTATATTCTGAAAAAAGATGATGATGAGCGAAGGAAATGGGGACTGCGGTTATATGGAATTGATACATGGGACAGCAAACTTTATGACATGGTCCTTCATATAAAAACCCTTTCAGTTGAGGATGCCGCAGATCTGATTTGTCGGACGGTTCGGAAACCGAATTTTAAAACAACACCCGAATCGGAAAAAATCCTTGATGATGCCCTTCTTTCCGCCAAAGTTCATGCGGCGCTGGTGAAAACATATCCGAAAATCATCGTCACAGCCGATGACGGTGTTGTAAGTATCGGCGATCCGGAAGCTCCGTCGGACATAAAGAATTATGCGGCTGATGAAATAAAGATCATTGCGGAAAATGTTGAAGGGGTTAAAGAGGTTATTATAAGCATGCACAGAAAAACCGATGACCATCGTGCAGTCAACCCCTTCCACAATATATGACGATAAACCTTGGCAGGGACAACGCATTTGACCAATAAAAAAAGCAGCCGATCGGCTGCTTTTGAACTTTTTGTGGGGTGAGTGACCGGGATTGAACCGGCGGCAACCAGGGCCACAACCTGGTGCTCTACCAACTGAGCTACACCCACCACAAAAAAACTTTGCATAATTATCAGAACTGCTTTTCTTTTTCAAGTATTTTTTTTGCCATCCATTGACCTGCCCTGCCCCTTTGACCTATTATCCTTGGGATATTTACTGATAAAAACACGCAAAAAGGCGGTTAGTCTAATGAATATGAATGCACTGATTATTTTCACCATACGTCTGATCATCGGCCTGGCATTCGGAATCATCCTTACCCGGCTGTTCAAACCGGACTGGGGAATCTACCATGGTGTTGCCACAGGTGTCATCCTTGTGGCCCTGGCCTATGCCATGAGCTATTACAGAGAATCCAAAAAGTAACGGGCAGGCATTTGTGGACAATATAATTCTGGGGACAGCAGGACACATTGATCATGGGAAAACCAGCCTGGTCAAGGCATTGACCGGCATTGAAACAGACCGTCTCAAGGAGGAAAAAGAACGCGGCATCACCATAGAGCTTGGGTTTGCCTCCCTGGATCTTCCCAATGGACAGCACATCGGCATTGTGGACATGCCCGGTCATGAAAAATTTGTAAAAAACATGGTGGCCGGCTCTTCGGGCATTGATGTGGTGGCCATGGTGATTGCGGCAGACGAAGGCGTCATGCCCCAGACCCGGGAGCACATGGAGATCTGCAACCTCATGGGCATCCGCCACGGGATGATCGCCCTGACCAAAACGGATCTTGTGGATGAAGACCTCCTGGAACTGGCCATGGAGGACATCCATGATTTTATTTCAGACACCTTTCTTGAAGACAAACCCATTGTACCGGTATCCTCTGTCACAGGCCAGGGACTGGACAACTTTTTAACCACCCTGGAAAAGATATGTGCACAAATCCCGCCCCGTAAATTTTCTTCCATTTTCCGCCTCCCCGTGGACCGGGTATTTTCCATGAAAGGGTTCGGCACGGTCATCACAGGGACTCTGATTTCAGGCCAGGTGAGTGTGGGCCAGGATATCATGGTGTTTCCAAGGAAAATCACATCAAAGGTCCGGGGGCTGCAGGTGCATTCCAGTTCGGTGGAAACAGCCATGGTCGGCACCCGTACTGCCATCAATTTCCAGGGTCTTGACCGGGAAGCCGTATTCAGAGGCGATGTGCTCTCCACGCCGGGGGCCTTAATTGAAAGCTATATGGTGGACGCCGAGTTCCATTACCTGAAAAGCAATACTAAACCGGCCAAGGCCCGGACAAGGGTCCGGTTTCATTCGGGCACAAGTGAAATACTGGGCTACATGATCCTGCTGGACAGGGAAGCACTTTTGCCCGGGGACACGGCACCGGTTCAGTTCCGCCTGGAATCCCCGGTCTGCTGCATCAAGGATGACAGATAC
>QKDP01000271.1 GCA_003252055.1 Desulfobacter postgatei
GCCCGGTTCAACCTGGACGGCGACGGAAAGTATGACTTTGCCCTGGGCCGGGAGGGCGGACATTCCCAAAACAGAATCATCCATGCCCGGGATCTCACCGGTAAGGAAATTGAAGATGTTCTGGTAGCCAATGTTGAACAGCATGAAAATATAACCATTTTGGAAAATCATGTTGCCGTTAATCTGATTACCTATTCCACAAGTATCCGCAGCGGTCTTGTCAGAACCCAGCATGAGAACGTCTGCTGCGGGGCCTATGTCCTGGATATTGACACCGGAAAGGTGGAAACCGTTGCCGCTAAAGTGACCTTGCTTGCCACAGGTGGCGGTTCAAAGGTTTATCTGTATACCTCAAACCCTGACACTGCCACAGGAGACGGCATTGCCATGGCATACCGGGCAGGGGCTACCGTGGCAAACATGGAGTTTGTCCAGTTCCATCCCACCTGCCTGTTCCACCCCGAAGCTAAAAATTTTCTGATCTCCGAGGCTGTTAGAGGGGAGGGCGCTTATCTCATCGATGAAAAGGGCAACCGGTTCATGGGAAAATACTCACCTGACCTGGAGCTTGCCTGCCGGGACGTTGTGGCCCGGGCCATTGACAGTGAATTGAAAAAAACCGGTGCGGATTCCGTGTTCCTGGATATTACCCACAAGGATCCGGATTTTGTCCGGAAACGGTTTCCCAATATTCATGCCAAATGCCTGACATATGGCATCGATATCACCAAGCAGCCCATCCCGGTGGTGCCTGCAGCCCATTATATGTGCGGAGGCGTGGCCACAGACCTTAACGGGCGCACCGACATCCAGTGTCTTTATGCCGTTGGGGAAACTGCCTGCACCGGACTGCACGGGGCCAACCGTCTGGCCTCCAACTCTCTTCTCGAAGCCTTGGTCTATGCCCATAAGGCTGCCCAGGCCTCATTAAAAGAGTTTGAACAAGCCGCTGAAAAAGCTACTGTTGGTCTGGATCCCTGGGATGAGACCAACACCCTGGACGTGGATGAAGCCATCATGGTGACCCACAACTGGGATGAGATCCGGCGTATGATGTGGAATTATGTGGGCATTGTCCGCTCGGACAAGCGCCTTCACCGTGCCCAGCGCCGTATTGAAATGATCCAGCATGAGATTGAAGAGTATTACTGGGATTTTAAAATTACGGCAGATCTCATTGAACTGCGCAACCTTGCCACGGTGGCGGAACTGATCATCCAGTCTGCATTAATGCGCAAGGAAAGCCGCGGGCTGCACTACAATCTGTGGTATCCGGACAAGGATGATGCCAATTGTCTGGCGCCGACCTTGCTTCACAAAATTTTTTGAAAAATGAACTTGCGTTATTAAGAAAAAAATTAATCTTTATTGACACCCACAAGCGGAAGTGATAAATACCCCGATGTTGCTTTTAGCGGGACGTAGCGCAGCCTGGTAGCGCACTTGTCTGGGGGACAAGTGGTCGCTGGTTCAAATCCAGTCGTCCCGACCATTATAAATAAAGGCTCTCAGTTATTTTGCTGAGAGCCTTTATAATTTGTGGGCGGGGCTTGTGGGCGGGGATCTTCCTTTCTTTGTGTAAATTTTCCTGAAATTGATTCCATGGCTGAACCAATAGCACCATCTAATTCATGCAGATAAATTTCCGTTGTTCGGTGGCTTGCGTGGCCTAGAATTTTTTGGATTGTCTTGGTGGATATCTTTGGATTGTCAGCCATCAATGACGCCATAAGGTGACGCAAGGTATGGAAACCAAAATGCGGAGAAATCCCCGCCCGGGAGCACAGCCCCTTCATAAACTTTGGTCGCTTGTAATATCTGTCTTCTGTCCGCTTATTGTAAAATACCCAAGTATTTTGCAGTTTCTTTTGCCACATGCTCCACAGGGTATTATAAAGTTCATCGTTCATTGTAACTGTTACTGGCCGGTATGCCCCGTCTTTGGTTTTCCTAGTCCACTTTGTCAGGGTCCGATTTTCAAAATTGATATCCTCCCAGGTCAGGCGCAATACTTCATCAATCCGGGCCAGGGTGTGGAGCAGAACAATAAGCAGATCATTTTCATCTGTCTGCGGATCTGCGGCAAGCAGGAGTTTAATGACATCTTCTTCTTTAGGAATTTGTTTAACAGCCGGGGTGTGTGGTAGCCGGCCTACTTTTTTGACGGGATTTTTTTCTATGGTCTCAAGGGTATCTTTTGCATAGGTGAACAGGGCAGATAGTTCCCTGCGGTGAACATTGTAATTATTATTGCTGTGGCGGGTTTTAAGGTATGATGCGATTATTGACGGGGTGATCTCCTGGAGCTGGAAGTCTTTCCCAAGGAATTCAAAAAACTTGGTGTAGACATAAACCTTATACTTGTATGTTTCTTCCGCAAATCGTTTTTGGGCAAAATCAAGATACTGATTGCAACTTTCCGAAAATGCCATGCCGGTTTTGGTCGGTGTTTCTTTTAACGTCTTTTTTCTTTCGGACATGGCCGTTTCTGCTTCCCGCCTGGTTGCGTACCCTCTCCCTGTGTACCGGCTCCCCTGATACTGGAAATCGTAGCGCCAATGCTTGCGGGTCTTGTCCTTCCATAATGCCATAGATGATTTCCCTCCTGAATCGCAGAATGCCTAATCCCGCCGGTTTAAATCCGCACAGCATTTTACTGTGCTTATAAACCGTTTTTTCTGAGATTTGCAATAGATCTGCAACATCAGAAGGGGTCAATAGGCTATGTGGCCGTAGTCCAGTCAAAGGTTATCCTTTTTGCGCGGCCGCTTTTTGAATCGAAACTTATTCCCCACATATTGTTGATACAGATTATCGATATATTGATTGTAAGATATGCGGCCTTTCAGATAATCCAATTCAATGGGACTTAGTGCCGATTCACCATGGGAATTTGCAAGATAAGCCAGATGAGATTTAAGGGCTTTTTGATCCATTTTTCACCTGATTAGAATAATTACAAGGAAATGCCCAGGATAGCCCACATAATAAAAATACATTTGAATCGTCCTGGGCAAAGGAAGGGAGGCCCTG
>QKDP01000210.1 GCA_003252055.1 Desulfobacter postgatei
CAGTCTGGGATGGGTTTATTTTAAAAAAAAGGACTATGCCAAGGCGGTTTTCTACCTTGAAAAAGCCGTTGAACTATCGGATTATGAAACCGTTATTGCCGCCCATCTGGCAGATGCCTACCTTAAAGCAGGACAGCAGAAAAAGGCGGTTGCCATGTATAAAAAAGCCCTTGATAATGCCAGACAGGATCAAGAAAAAGAGATCCGGCAAATTGAAAAAAAACTTAAAAATCTGGAAAATACCGGACAATGACGGGTTCATTTCTGAATCTCCGGCACTCTGAACGCCTCTATCGTTGGTATTCAGACCTTGGCATTGTTGCCGTACTCCTTTTCACTGTCATATTGACAGGACCGGGCTGCGCATTGCTTGGACCTCAATCCGGAAAGCAGACAGACCCCCATGCCCAAGATATCATAAACCGCATCCAGGCATTCAATGCACAAATTTCCACATCCAAGGTCGAAAGGAAAAGTATAAAATCGCCTGGGCTGCCCAGTCGCCCAACCGCCTGCGCATGACCTTGCTCATGTCGGGTCATCCTGTTGAAACCATTGCCTCTACCGGCCAGTGGGTTACCCTTGTCTCACATACCGGTGCCCACAAGCCCCATTCGGCCGTATCTACGGACCCGGACCTTGATCCTTACATCAATATCCCTTTGCGTTTGTCTGATCTGGTCAGCCTTTTTCTTGGAAAGGTGCCGGAACGTCCCTTTGACCGGGCCTGGATTCTTCCTGAAAAGCGGGACACTGTTTTTGCGTCCCAATCATTTTCTTCGGAAATTCAAGAATGGTTAACGGACGAATCCGGAATAACCACCAGGTATCGGTTGCTCGACAAAAAAATGAATGTCATTTTCGGAATATGGTATTCCCAATTTTTCAAAAGCGATAATTTCATTCTACCCGGGGTTATAACCATAAAAGACGGGAACCAAAGAGCCGTGGAGATCTCATTGAAAAATTTTATGCCCAATATTCCTATAAAAGAATCCGTATTCAGGTTGACAGGATCATGAAAATGAACATATTTAGACGGTGTTATTATTACCAAACCTCATAAGGAGATAAATATAAATCATGATTCACAAAGACGTTGACCAGGCCAAAAAAGCAAGCAGTTGTTCCCAGCAGAGTTGTCCGTCCCAGCAGCAAGCCCAAAATGACGCTGCAAAACAACAGATGGAAATGGAAGCAATGATCAAGTCCAATCTGGCCAAAATCAAAAATAAAATATTTGTTCTGTCCGGCAAAGGTGGTGTGGGCAAAAGCTCTGTATCGGCAAACCTTGCAGCAACCCTTGCAAAAAAAGGATATAAAACAGGGCTTATGGATGTGGATGTCCATGGGCCTTCCATTGCCCAGATGTTCGACATGAAGGATCTTTTGGATATTTCACCCGATACCAAGCTGCTGTTGCCCAAACAGATCAACGAAAACCTCAAGGTGGTCAGTGTCCAGGCCTTAATGCAGGACAAGGACCAGGCCGTTATATGGAGAGGCCCTGCCAAAACCGGCATTATCAAGCAGTTTGTGGGTTCCGTTGCCTGGGGAGAATTGGATTATCTGGTCATCGACGCCCCTCCGGGCACAGGCGATGAACCGCTCACCGTTGTACAGACCATTCCGGATGCCAGGGGCATCATCGTAACCACTCCCCAGGAAGTGGCCCTTGCAGACATCCGCAAATCCATTTCATTTTGTAAAACCGTAAAAATGGAAACCCTTGGTGTACTGGAAAACATGGCGGGATTCACCTGTCCCCACTGCAATAAACATATTGATCTTTTTAAAAGCGGCGGCGGAGAAAAAACCGCCAAGGCACAGGGCTTAAATTTCCTAGGTTCCATCCCCTTTGACACCCGCGTCGTGGAATCTGGAGACGAGGGTGTGCCCGTGATGATGTATGAGGCGCCCGGTCCTTTTAAAGACGCATTTGAAAAGGTCGTGGAGAATATCCTCAAGCAGTTTGAAGGCTAATTAGTTGACTGTGGACAAAACACCCCGGGTACTGAAAGCCCGCCTTGAACAAAGGGAAACCCAAACCCTTGGCAACAGGGCCTGTTTTTCCAGAAATGCTGTCCGGCGGTATTCGGAAAGAAGATCTGACACCGAATACCGCCTTGCATTTTCTACTGATGCTGACCGCATTCTCAACTCGCTGGCCTACACCCGTTACAGTGATAAAACCCAAGTTTTTTCCCTGATCAACAATGACCATCTCACCCACCGGGTCCTGCATGTGCAGATGCTTTGCCGGGTAGCAAGAACCATTGGGCGGTATCTTGGACTGAACACCGATCTTATCGAAGCTGCAGCCATGGGTCATGACATCGGGCATACGCCCTTTGGCCATGACGGCGAGCGTTTCCTCTCCTGCCTTACCCGGGCAGCAGGGGCAGGACACTTCCTTCACAACCTTCAAAGCATGCAGTTTTTAGATGTCATTGAAAGAAAGGGAAAAGGCTGGAACCTGACCCTTCAGACCCTGGACGCCATTGTCTGCCACAATGGAGAGGCCCATGCAAGGGCGCTTACCCCGGCAGGACCAAGGGATTTCGAAGCGCTGGATACAATTGTCAGACAGATCCGGGCCGGCACCATGGATGATGTATTGCCCATGACCATGGAAGGGTGTGTGGTCCGTATCGCCGACACTGTATCATATATCGGAAGGGATTTTGAGGACGCTGTCCGCCTGAAGATTGTGGCCCGGGACCAGCTCCCCAACACCTGCCGTGAGCATTTAGGGGCCACCCAGGGTACCATTGTCTTTAACCTGGTCACGGACCTGATCAACACAAGCATTGACCAGGACTTCATAGGATTTTCCCATAGGGTGGCTGATGCCCTGGAAGAACTAAAGCAGTTCAATTACCAATTTATTTACAAAAATCCCTTAATAAAACGACACCTGGCAGGCATTGAAGATATTTTCAAATGTTTGTTTGACAGATACATGAACGACCTGGCCAAAACAGATGGGGCTTCTGTTATTTATTCCCAGTTTCTCAACGGCATGGATGACGCCTACTATTCGAAGCACAGCCATGCCGAGATTACCCGGGATTTCATTGCCGGAATGACTGACTCTTATTTTATCCGCCAGGCCCCGGACCATCTGCGCCCTGCCCCCATTGACTGGGTGTAACAGCACAGCACCGGAAATACCAATGTTTGAAAACCGCAAAGTTTACCGTGTTTGCCACCAGAAACAGGGGCTGGTCAGCTTTAATGTGACCGTAAAGGAGACCAACCTTAATATCCAGGCAAATTCGGATCTTAGTGAACAGGCTGT
>QKDP01000162.1 GCA_003252055.1 Desulfobacter postgatei
TCAAAAGCTATGCAGACACCGACTTTCATGTGCTGATAACAGGCGAAAGCGGCACGGGCAAGGAACTTGTGGCAGAACGCCTGCACGCGGACAGTTTCAGAGCGGATTATCCCTTCCTGATCCAGAACTGTTCGGCCATCCCCGAAACCCTTCTGGAAAGCGAATTGTTCGGCTATAAAAAAGGCGCGTTTACCGGTGCAGCCAGGGACCGGGCCGGATTGTTTGAGGCGGCTGACGGCGGCACGGTGTTCCTGGACGAAATCGGGGATATGACCATGGGCACCCAAGCCGCACTTCTGCGGGTGCTGCAGAAAAATGAGATCAAACCACTAGGTTCCAGCAAGGTCCAGTATATCAATGTCAGAATCATTGCAGCCACCAATAAGGACCTTGTCGGGATGGTCCGGGAAAACAGATTCAGACAGGACCTGTATTACCGCCTGTCCATACTGCCGCTTCACCTGCCGCCATTGCGGGAACGCAGGGAAGACATTCCGTTGCTGGTCCGACATTTTCTATACACGGAAAGCAAAAAGGCAAAAATCTCCGAAAAAAAAATATCCACTGAAGCCAAACACCATCTGGTCGCGTATACTTGGCCGGGCAATATCCGGGAACTGGAAAATCTTATCCGGTATTTGATAGCTACAGCCCCAAACGAGGTGATAAGACCGGATGATCTGCCCGAACATATCCTCAGAACCCGCCTGGACAGGAACACAGAGGACACGCATCCAATGGATTCAGATCCCCGAACAAACGGCGCGCAATCCCTGCAGGATATTTCCGCCATGACCTGGCCGGATCTTGAAAAGGCCTATGTCAGCGCACTCATGGAAAAATTTAACTGGAATATCACCTGGGCTGCAAAGGCGTCAGACATCAACCGTTCAACCTTTGCCTCGCGCATGCGCAAACTTGATATTCACCGGGGTACAAAACCATCACCCTAAACAACATCATACACGTCAATATAATTTTACTAACGACATCAATGTTCTGTTTTTTTTCATCCATATTCTATGTTATAGTATATAAAGATGAAACAATCATAAGTGAGTAGTACCCCATGGCCAAAACATCAAATCGCACATTAAGCGTTTCCTGTCGTCTCAAGGAACTGCGTACGCAAAAAAAAATGACCCAGTCTGAACTTGCCGGACTTGTGGGTATCAAGCGCCAGGCGGTTTATGATATTGAAGCCGGCCGCTACCTGCCCAATACCGGTGTTGCCCTTGCAATGGCCGAGGTGCTGGGATGCCGGGTGGAGGATATCTTTTACCAGGCGCCGGCCCAGGCCCGGGATGTGGTCCTGGTGGACGAAGAATTTGCCTGGGGGCAGCGGGTGAACATCGCCAAGGTCCGGGAACACCACTTTGCATACCCCCTTGTGGGCACCCATGCCAGGATGGAGGACATGGGGGCTGCAGACGGATTGCTTGAACCGGGCCAGGCCAGGGCAAAGATATTGTTACCCGAAGAACGGATGGCATCCACCGCCCTGCTTTTGGGCTGTGACCCGGCCTTTTCCGTCCTGGGGCACCGGGTTCGTGAAACCCCGGGCCATGCAGGCCTGAATGTCAGATTTGCGTCCAGCCAAACGGCTGTCACCCGGGTGGCCTTAGGCCAGGCCCATATCGCAGGGACCCACATGCACACCCGGGGAGGTGATGATGGAAACAAATTTCTGGTCACCCAGAAAATGAAAGATATCTCAGGCGTTCTGATTGCCTTTTCTGCCTTTGAGGAAGGGTTGCTGGTGGCTCCCGGGAACCCTAAGGGGATTAAGGGTGTTGCCGATCTGGCACGCAGGGATGTCCGGTTTGCCAACCGGGAGGAAGGGGCCGCCCTTCGCAGTCTTCTGGATGACCTGATCAAAGAGAGCCACATTACTGCAGCGGCAATCCAGGGATACGAATACCTGGTGCACAGTCATGCCCAGGGTGCCCAGGCCGTGCGCCATCACGTCTGCGATGCTGCCCTGGGACTGCGGGCTGTGGCCGTGACCTATGGGTTGGATTTCATACCCCTTTCCCATGTCCGCTGTGATCTTGTCATTCCTTCGGACTTGATGACCCATCCCGGTGTTGCAGCAGCTCTGGATATTATCCAGACCCGGGCGTTCAGAGAGGAACTTGCCTGTCTGCCCGGTTATGAAACCTCGGATACCGGCCGTATTATTGCGGAATTGTAAGACTGAATATTCATTTAATTAAAATATTTTCCTTCCGGTTTTTATAATTACGTTTTTGATTTTATTTTTTCAAAAAAACACAAAAACGTCATCTATTTTAATTCGGGCTGTGCTTGAGCCCCTTTTAAGCCTTATTATCGCTTGTTGTACAACCTATTGTTTTTCTAAAATTTTTTTTTGAATTTTGTTTAAAATTATTTAAAAAATAAAAAAGGCACATTTTATGCTTATTATTTAAAAATAGTTTATTTTAATTGTTGGAGCCAATCATGAAATTTTCAAATTATAAGCCGGCAGAATACTATGATGAACTCTTCCACACGGACGGCACTGTCAGGGACGGCGCCAGAAAACTGATCGACCAAATAGAATCCTTGCCGGAAAATGCGCTGCTTATAAAACAACAGTCTGCGGAAACCTCGCTTCTACAGTTAGGCAACACCTTTAACGTGTATGGCAGTGAGGAAGGAACAGAAAAAATCCTGCCCTTTGACATTATCCCGAGAATCATTGAGGCCAGGGAGTGGCAGCACATTGAAACGGGGTTGCAGCAGCGCATCCATGCCCTGAATCTGTTTCTTGAAGATATCTACCATGATAAAAAAATTATTAAGGATAAAGTGGTCCCTGAAGATCTGATCATGTCCTGCGCTGCTTACCGCAAGCAGATGGAAGGGTTCACTCCGCCCAAAGGCGTCTGGTGCCATGTCACGGGCACGGATCTGATCCGGGATACGGACGGCGAGTTTTATGTACTTGAGGACAATCTGCGCTGTCCATCCGGCGTTTCCTATGTGCTTGAAAACCGCCAGGTCCT
>QKDP01000310.1 GCA_003252055.1 Desulfobacter postgatei
AAAAAATTAAAAAAAGGTGGGGGCTCAAAACTGGTCTCCATCTGAAAAGGACATCTATATCTGCCCACTCCCAGTGATAAAAATGGAAAAACGAAATGAAAACGTTAAAAATTGCCCGGGGGTTTGATCTGAATGTGGCTGAACCGCCCGATCTAAGTTGTGTTCACCTGGCCCTGCCGGCCAGTCTGGGGTGCTGTGCCGGGGACATACCGTATATCCGGCCCAAATTGCTGGTTAAAGAGGGGCGGCGCGTTAAAACCGGCGAGCCGCTGTTTACGGATAAACGGGATACAACCATACAATATGTATCTCCGGGAACCGGCCGGGTGGAAAAGGTTATTTACGGAGCCCGGCGGCACCTGATGGAGGTGGTGATCGCCACTGAGTCCGAAGATGAGTATGTTGAGTATGATCCCATTGCGTTGGACGCCATCGCCGGTATGCCCCGGGAAGAGCTTGTGACACACCTGAAAAACGGCGGCCTGTGGCAGGGCCTGCGTCAGTTTCCGGCCCTGGATTTCGCCGATCCCGATCATTCCCCTGCCATGATTATTGTGGCCATGGACGGCAATGACCTTTTTTCGCCGCGCCCGGCCATCATCCTTAAAGACAACATTGCTGCCTTTGAAGCGGGCATGGCGGTTTTGCGCAGATTTTCAGATCGGCTTGCCGTGGTCTGCCGGGAAAGCAGCCTGGAAGGCATCCGGGAGTTGGACAGTTCCGTGGCGGACCAGATCACGCATACAGCACCGGACATCTATCCTGCCTGGCACCCCGGTGCCGTGCTTTATCAAATCAAGCAACAGGTGGAGGAGAACAGTTCCTGGTGTATCTGCCTGGATCACCTGGTCATGATGGGCCGTTTTTTACTTTCCGGGCGGTATCCGGTTGAGAAAATCGTCACCATTACGCAGCCCGGGGAGCGGCGGCCCCATATGCGGGTCCGCCAAGGCATGCCCTGGTCTGCCCTGGCCGGAAAAATGCCTGGGGAAAGTATGGTCACCACAGGCCGGTTCAACGGCCGGATCCTGGAAAAGGATGCCCATATCGGTTTTTTTGAAAATACGGTCAACATCATTGACGCCGGGTCCGGGGAGGAGATGTTTGGTTTTGCCCGGCCGGGCCTTGACAAGCCCACAGTCTCGTCCACATTTCTGTCTTCCCTGTTCAGGCGTCCGGCAAAAATGGACTGCACCCTTCACGGGGAAGCGCGGGCCTGCATCAATTGCTCCTATTGCGAACGGATCTGCCCCAATGACCTTATGCCCGCCTTTATCATGAAGGCGCTGCATGCAGATGAACTTGAAGAAGCCTTGGCGCTTGGACTCATGGACTGCTGCAAATGCGGGCTGTGCTCATTTACCTGCCCTTCCAAGATTGAACTGACCCGGATCCTTTCGGACGCCATGGACGCCTATTACAAGGACAAACAATGAAGAATCCCCTGAGAAAGTTTTTTGATGATACAAAACCCTTGTTCACCGGGGACGGGAAGTATAAAAAATATGAACCTGTCTGGGATGCCACAAAAACATTTTTCTTTCTGCCTTCGGTGAAAACCCGTGTCATGCCCTTTGTCCGGGATCACCTGGATCTGAAACGCTACATGAGCATCGTGATCCTGTCGCTGTTGCCGGTGACCTTTTTCGGAATATACAACACCGGATACCAGGCCGGCATCGGGACCGGGGAATCCTGGTCCGTGGCCCAATGCTTTCTTTTTGGCGCCAGGTATGTGCTGCCCATGCTCATTGTCTCCTATGTGGTGGGGTTTGCCTGGGAGTTTCTTTTTGCGGTGGTGCGGGGCCGTAACATATCCGAAGGCCTCCTTGTCACAGGGCTGCTTTTCCCTTTGACCCTGCCCCCCACCATCCCTTTGTGGCAGGTGGCCCTTGGCATCTCCTTCGGGGTGGTCATCGGCAAGGAGGTGTTTGGCGGAACGGGCCGCAATATCCTTAACCCGGCACTGACCGGGCGCGCCTTTCTGTTTTTTTCCTACCCGGTCTCCATGTCCGGGGATGTCTGGGTGGCGGGCAAACATCTGGTGGACGGCGTGACCGGGGCCACGGCACTTTCCGTGACAGGCGCCGGGGGGCAGTCCATCACCGCGGCCCTTCCTGATGCCGGGTTTCCCCTGGGGCAGCTTTTCACAGGATTTGTGCCGGGCAGCGTGGGGGAGACTTCGGCGCTCTGCTGCCTGATCGGTGCCGCCATTCTCATGGTAACCCGCGTTGCCAATTACAGGATCATTATCGGCGGCATTGCAGGGCTTGTCATCACCAGTATTATTGTCTACCTGATCCCCGGGGGTCGGGCCGCCTGGTCCCATGCCGGTCCCCTTTACCATTTATGCGCCGGCGGATTTCTGTTCGGCATCACCTTTATGGCCACGGATCCGGTCTCCGCGCCGGGTACCAACCCGGGGCGCTGGATTTTCGGGGCTGCCATTGGTTTTTTAACCGTGATCATCCGGGTGGGCAACCCGGCGTTCATGGAAGGGGTGATGCTGGCCATCCTGTTTATGAATGTGTTTGCGCCGTTGCTGGACCATCTGGTGCTTAAATACAAATCGTCAAAGAGGATTCCCAATGTTTGAAAAAAACTCAAAAGCCCATGTGATCTGTTTTGCCCTTGTCCTGTCCGTGGTGTGCAGCCTTTTGATCACGGCGGCGGCAACGGGTCTTAAGGACCGGCAGCAGGAGAACATGGCCCTGGACAAAAAAGTGAATCTTCTGCAGGCCGCAGGCCTTGTGGATGCTGGGCAAAAACCTGGGAAAGACACCATTAACGCCCTTTATAAGCAGCGCATTGAAGAGGTTGTGGTGGACCGCCAGGGCAGAATCCTGGAAACAAAAAATCCCGACGGCCTGCATCTGTATTTTGTCCATGCACAGGGCGCCCGGGATGGCCATAATTTTAATGACATTTCCGGCTATATCGTGCCCATCAATACCCGGGGGCTGTGGGGTAAAATCCAGGCGTACCTGGCCTTTGAAAATGACGGGGAG
>QKDP01000029.1 GCA_003252055.1 Desulfobacter postgatei
TATTTTCCTGTCCCATCAAAGCCGATCGTCCAAGGGTGACCAGATTACCTTTGGAGACCGGGTCAAGCAGAAAAAATTCAGCTATCCACTCCCTTTTCCTGATGGATAATAACGCCCGTATACCCGGTATCCAGGCAATAGCACCGGAAAGAAATTCAGAGGGTGATGTGGTGGTGCGCAGGCTGGTTTTAACATTGACAGGCAGGTGCAGTTTGCAGTAGTCTTTTTTTCTGATTTTTTGCCGGACCCTGAAAGGCAGTGTATCAAGAACCGCAAACCCCATACCGTAATGTCCCGGCTTCCCTGTGGAGTCGGACCCGATTCTTAATTTGATGGAACGGGCATCAAACATATGCTTGAATTCGTTAATATCGTTGACAGTACGTTCAGCCGGTCTTCCTTCTGATCGGTATCATGTTTTTGCACATCTGCAATAATTTTTGAAATAATGCGTTTTAATTTTAAGATACTTCCCTGATTGACGGCTTCTCGCAGTTCATTGACCCGAAGCATGACTTCATTGTCCAGGGGATCGTATTTTTCCAGATTAATAATCTCAATTCTGGTAATCCTGCCGGAGCTTTCATATAAAAGTTCAAGCACATCTTCGGGCCCAAGTCTGTCAAGATTAAGGGTAATTCGAAAATCTTCAAGAAGATCGTCGATCTGCTCCAAAAGCGTGCAAAACGGCACACAAAGCCTTGGGGGGGCACAATCGCCTTTTTCTTTGACATAATCGTAAAGCCCGTTGAAAAAGTGTGCGGCATCAAGGTATCGCTCAAGAATGTCGGTGTCCATGAACTCATTCATCGCTTTGGATAGACGGCCAAGATGCGTCTTGGCCTCCGGGGTGGCCTCTCCCTCTTTTAATCTGGAAATGTGCATTTGAATGGTTTTAAGGACTTTCGAGTGAATAAATTCGCCAAGGTATTGTAAACTTGGCTGGCCAGGTCCGACAAAATCGAGAAATTCTTCAGCAGCCACAGGCATCATGGTAATACCAAGATCCCGGCTCAATTCCATACGTCCTGATTGATTGAATTTGTCCAGCAAAAGATAAAGATATTTTTCCTGGAACCTTACAAGGGCTTTGCCCTGTTCCATGAACTGAACCACTGATGGCCTGGCCAGAAAGCTTAAGAATGATTCAGGGTTCAGCAACCCCCTGGAAACCCAGATAAAAGAGATATATCTGCCCCGGTGAAGGGGCCAGAATTCAATACCGATTCTCAGATCAATTTCCATGATTCTGGCCGCTTCAATCAGTTCAAGCGCGCACTTTGGTTCAATATAGTGATAGTAAATCACACGCAGTCTTCGAATTCCTTTGATCCAGGCATCCATAATCAGGTGTGTGGGGCTTTTCCTGCCCGAGGTGTTCGCGTCATGGACATGGTCGTCAAAGGTGATCTGATTCCACTCTTCGGGCATTTCCAGCAGATGGTAGTGGTCAAGCAGATGCCGGATAACCCTGGGTTTACCAAATGCAGCGATTCTGAAATTGTGGGCCAGCTTAAGCTGGTGCTCAGGCTCTCCCTTCGCCCGAACCAGGTCTTTCATAATTTGCAGCAGCACTCTGGACGTATTTTTGGGCATGGGGCCGCCAACGGTGTCCACAAGATCATCCTTAAGCCCTGCTAAAGCCTCAAGACGGCTTGTGATATCACCGCTTTCAATGGAGTCCATGAGATGGACGGTGGCATATGCAGCCCGAAGTCCTCTGGATTCTGCAAGCTCCTTGATACCCAGGGGATGAAAAAAAGGATAGAGCAACTTGCCTGTATATCCCAACGTTTTGGGTTCGTTATACACCGAGTTTACAATCTCAATGAGTTTGTAATCCCGTTGATCAAAAAAAAGAGAATTAATGGCCTTCCGCATCAGAAAAACCGCCTTAATGTGAATTTAATAACTGTTAGAAATACGGCTTTTTGTTAAATTATTATTTGCATTCTAATGTCTTTCCCCAATTAATGCCATATTGTGCCATATTTTTTCATTCCCTTCCAGGGCATGGATTTTAAAAATCGCCCATAGAAAAACCGAATTTTTCTTACACAAAATGCAAAGGAGTTTCCTATCCAATATATTTACCTGTATTGAATTTCCATGACAGATACTTTATTTTAAAAAGATTAAGCCCGAAGCAATGCAAAACAGGAGGAATTAATGGGGGCTGATGTATTTTTCATAGATATGACCACCACATCAAGGGAAAATCTGCCGGCCAAGCTGGAACGGTTGGTAACCACGGCAGGACTTCATACGGTTCTGGACAAAAACGATCTGACAGCGGTAAAGGTACATTTCGGTGAACAGGGAAATACGGCCTATATCCGGCCCGTTCTTATCCGGAAAATTATCCGGGCCATCAGAAAAACAGAGGCCACACCCTTTCTGACCGATGCCAATACCCTTTATGTGGGAACCCGGTCTGATGCAGTGTCCCATATCAAAACCGCTGTGGAAAACGGATTTTCCTATTCATCCATGGATGCAGCGCCGTTGATTATTGCCGACGGACTGTTCGGGAAAAGCGAGACAGCTGTAAAGGTGGATCTCAAACACAATAAGGAAGTGTTTATCGGTTCAGAAATTATCAATGCCAATGCCCTAGTGGCACTGGCCCATTTCAAGGGACATGAACTGTCAGGATTCGGCGGCACCCTTAAAAATCTGGGGATGGGATGTGCATCCCGCCGGGGAAAACTGGACCAGCATTCCAATGTAAGTCCTAAAATCAAACGAAAAACCTGCATCGGCTGCGGCCTGTGTGCCCAGCACTGCCCGGGGCAGGCCATAACCATTGAGAACAAAAAGGCCTATATAAATAACGCGGCCTGTATCGGGTGCGCCGAATGCATTGTGCGCTGCCCCACCCGGTCCATCAATATCAACTGGAACCAGGATGTTCCCGTATTTCTAGAAAAAATGATGGAATATACCGCCGGTGTCCTGAAAGACAAGGCCGGCAAATGCCTGTTTGTCAACTTTATTACCAATGTCTCCCCCAAATGTGACTGCCTGCCCTATGCAGAATCCCCTATCTGCAACGATATCGGTGTGGTGGCGTCCCGGGATCCCGTAGCCATTGACCAGGCCAGTGCAGACCTTGTCAACCAGGCCCGGGGACTTGAATCTTCGGTGCTGACAACCCACCTGGACCCTGGAGAAGACAAATTCAAAGGACTTTATCCTTACGTGGACTGGGAACACCAGCTTGCGTATGCCCAGGACATCGGCCTTGGCGTAAGAGCGTACAATTTGGTCAAATTAGAAACCATGGCATATAAGAATCAGGGGGCACACGGTTAGCTATGTACCTGGCAAAAGTAAAAAAAGACAAACAGACCACCTACATCTTGCGGGAATCCGTCAGACAGGGTGAACAGATGGTGGCCCGGAATATTTTTGATCTGGGTCCCTGCCCCGGTGCCTGGATTGATTATCCCGGTGGCAATGCCTGGTATCTGAGCCCGGATCTGGAGTCACGGATTTCAAGCCTGGCTGGCACCTTTGACAGTGAACAGCTTGAAAATCTGTTCTGGCCTTTTGTCCGGCCTGCCATCCGCAGGGCCACCCAGACGTTCAGGCAGCGTTCTTACAAGCAATATACGCCTATGACCCGGGCGCAGAAAGAGACCATTGCAAAACAGGTCCATGCCTTTGACAAACGCCGGGCCCATTTTCTTAAATTCGGCAACATGGACCAGGGCCCCATGGTGAATATGCCGGCTGTGATTTTCAGGCAGCTGCACAACAAGTCCCGGGATGAAATTGAACAGCGTTTCATGGATCAGGAGCGGGTTTTGCGACAAAGAGATCTTAAATCCTACGTATATACAGTGCTTGATCTCCATCGGTTTTTCAAAGGGTTCATGGCCAAACAGATGCCCCATGCCCTGGACCAGAATAAGGTGGAGGCCTTTTTTATCCAAGAGTTATGTCTGCTGAACAATGAACTTTTCGGGCTGACCCGCCATCTGCATGAATACCTGATCCGGTACGCTGTTATGTTTTTTGATCATACTTACGGGGATTCAGTGCTGTTAGATGATATGGTCAAAGACTTTCAATTCCGTCAAAGAAGCCGGGGGTTTAAGCCGCCTGGCCCCATCCGGCAGGTTGCGTTATCCCGGGCATTCAAGATCTTTAATCTCACAGCCAAGGAGCTGGAATCCATGGACAAAAAAGACCTTACCCGGGAATTCAGGCGCCTTGCAAGACAGCATCATCCGGACAGGGGCGGCAGCCACGACAGGTTCGTGGAACTGAACAACGCTTACCAGGCCCTGCTTGAAAAGGTCCCATGAAGATACGGCTGATCTGGAATTTTTCCTAACCGGGCAGAATCTGTAAAACCTAGTCGAAAAGTGTGATATCTCCCGGCGCCTCCAACCGTTCCCGAATCCGGTTCCGTTTTGTCTGTTCTGCTGCCACCAGAGATTTTAAGGATGGTACGCGCTTTAAAAAAACATCCCCCGTGGCAATATGGAAAAAAATTCTACGTGAATCATGGCCGCCAAAATCACGGCTCAGGATCTTAATTTTTTCGGCCCGAAGAAAATTAACCACAAATTCTACATTCTTGCCCCCCACAGCATTTTCCTGGGGCACGGTCATCAGCAAATTAGCCCCGCCAAAGGTTTTGGCAACCATTTTCTTACGGTTTCCACCCAGCCGCATGATTGCGTTGATCAACAACTCCATGGCATTGATGCCATAGCGGGCAGAGGCATCGTAGTTATTAATATCCGGATTGAACGGCATGAGGATGTGATTCATGCCGCCGATTTTTTTTCCGGGATCATACAAACACACCGCTACACATGAGCCGAGCACAGTATGGATGACAACATCCTGGCTGCTGGCAAAATAGTCTCCAATCCCGATGGAGACTTGATTGACCGTCCGCTTAAAGGGTCCGACACTTTTTGAGTAAGGCATCTGCAATTTTATCCAATGGAAGAATGCTGTTCACAGCATCCAGTTTTATGGCTTCATTGGGCATGCCAAATACCACACAGGACGTTTTATCCTGGGCAATGGTATAGGCGCCGGCCTGTTTCATTTCCAACATCCCTTTAGCACCGTCATCACCCATCCCTGTCATGATGACGCCCAGGGCATTTTTTCCGGCATACCGGGCAGTAGAACGAAAAAGAACATCCACAGAGGGGCGGTGACGGGACACCAGCGGGCCTTCTCGAACCTCAACATAATACCTGGCACCGCTTCTTTTAAGCAACATGTGCCGATTGCCAGGGGCAATCAGCACCTGGCCCCGTAAAACAGTGTCGTTATTTTCCGCCTCCTTGACAGACACAAGGCAGGTTTTATCCAGGCGGTTGGCAAAGGCCTTGGTAAAATTGGCAGGCATATGCTGGACCACAACCATACCGGGCGTGCCCCGGGGCAGACTTTCAAAAAGTATCCTTAACGCTTCTGTGCCGCCGGTTGAAGCACCGACAGCAATGACGGTTTCCGTGGTTTTGTTCATGGCCTTGCTAAGCGGGCAAGATAGAATGGCATCTGCCGTCAATTTTGGGGAGACTTTAATGGATTTCAAATATTTACGGGCCTTAACCTTGACCATGGCAGCTGCCTTAACCGTGTCGCATATTCTTATTTTTGATTCTTCAAAAAATTTTCTTGTGCCCAGGTTCGGTTTTTCAATCACCTCCACAGCCCCGCTTTCCAAGGCCGACAATGCGGTCTGGCCCCCCTGGGCGGCCAGGGTCGAACAGATGATAACAGGAATGGGATGCTGGGCCATAATTCTTTTCAAAAAGGAAATCCCGTCCATGCGGGGCATTTCAACATCCAGAATAATGACATCCGGAACTTCATTGCGTATCTTTGAGGCCGCAACGATTGGATCCTGGGCTATTGCCATGATCTCGATCTCCGGATCAGAGTTCAACACCTCGGACAGCGCCTTTCGAACCAGGGCGGAATCATCCACAACAAGCACTCTAATTTTTTTCCCCATTTTCACATTCTTCTTTTATTGTCTTTTGCCAGTAACCACTTTTTGATATATAGTCGTTTGAATCGGTTTTAAAGGAAACTTAGCGGGCTTGATAATTTCTGAATGCCCCATGAAAAGAAAGCCCCCCGGCTTTAAATGGTCTAACAGCTTATGCAGAATCTGGTGCTGGGTTTCCTTTTCAAAATATATCAACACATTCCTGCAGAATATAATATCCATCGGCTCAACACAGGTATAACATTTATTCATCAGATTCAACCGGCACAACCTGACCTTGGATCGAAGTTGAGGTACAATTCTGACCATATTTTTACTCGGGTCTTTGCTTCGCAAAAGATATTTTTTTCTCAGCGCCATGGGTACCGGTTCGATCTCCTCATGGGCGTATACTGCTTTTTGGGCAACATTCAACACTTCTGTGGAAATGTCTGTGCCAAGAATACTGAAGTCTATATTTTTATGCTGTTCGGTATATTCGGACAACACCATGGCCAGGGTATAAGGCTCATGCCCGCGAGAGCAGGCAGCACTCCATGCATACAATTTTTTAAAGCAACCTATGGGCACTGAAGAAAGCAGTTCAGGCAGTGCTTTTTTCTCTAGAAAAACAAATTGTTGGCAGTCCCTGAAAAAATCGGTTTTATTGGTTGTGATCTGATTAATAAAAAAAGGCCGTTCGTATTTTTGCCCCTGGGGACTGAACAGGTAAGCACAATATTCTTCATAAGAAGATATATTCAGAACAGTTAGGCGTTTACGCAAACGGGATTCAACCAGACTACGCTTGGCATCAGGCATCTTGATGCCGAGTTCAGCGTGGATATAGTTGCCTAATCGTCTGAAATCCGCCATGGCAAGCGATGGCTGGGACGGAAAATTCATACTCTACCCTCTCCGGGGCACCAATAACAACGAATTGCACTTACTCATCGTTTTCTTCCTTAGCATTTGTACCCTCGGGGGTTTCAGGCATGGGCATATCATCAGCAGTCTGGATAATGGCAAGCTCCTGGGTAGAAAAAACTTTGGTGGTTTTAAGAATGATTATAAATTCGTTATCTTTTTTGCCCATACCTTTTATAAATTCAGTCTTGAGCCGGGTACCGATCCTGGGTGGAGGATCAATCTGTTCGGGTTCAAGGCTTATCACTTCCTGAACTGAATCCACCAAAATACCAAGAATGGTCTCTTCGCCATCAAGAACTATCTCAATAATAACAATGCATGTTTGCTTTAAAGAAGTTGCCTTTTCCAGACCGAATTTAAGTCTAAGATCCACAACCGGCACCACCACCCCCCTCAGATTGATAACCCCGCGCATGAAGTCCGGCATCTGGGGTACTTTGGTGATATGAATAGTATCAAGTACCTCATGGACAATTGTTATGTCCATGGCATAAATTTCATTGTCCAGTTTAAATGTCAGGTACTGGCTTGTCTGGGTGATGCCCTGTACATTCATTGATCCTCCTCCTATATGATTAATTGTATCATGCGCTTTCCAGAAGAACATTGGTGTCCAAAATCAAGGCCACGGTGCCATCCCCTAAGATGGTAGCCCCGGATATATCCTTGATATATTTGAAGGCCGGTCCCAAAGGTTTTATCACTGTCTGATGTCCCCCGATCACATGATCCACAACAAAACCGATACGACAGTCATTAATATCCGTAATAACTACATGTTCCATCTCCGGACGACGCGCCCCCATGTGAAAACGGTCCCGAAGGCGGATATAAGGCACCATATCCCCCCGAATATTGAGTATGTTCCTGCCGTTAATTCTTTCGATTTGCTTGGTTTTAATCTCAACACACTCTTGAACAGACATCAAAGGCAATACAAAAAAATCATCTTCAATGCTTACAAGCAGACCATTGATAATAGCAAGGGTTAAAGGAAGAATAAGCGTGATTTTGGTCCCTTCACCAGGTACACTGTCAATGTCAATGCGCCCCCTTAAGGATTCAATGCTTTTTTTCACTACATCCAGACCCACACCGCGGCCGGATACACTTGTCACTTCCTGGGAGGTGGAAAACCCAGGCGCAAATATCTGGGCAAATATTTTTTTGTCGGATAATTGTGCATTTTCAGAAATCAACCCTCTTTCCACAGCTTTTTTCCGGATGGTCTCGACATTGAGCCCTGCTCCGTCATCCTGGATGGTAATGACCACATTGGTTCCCTTGTGGGCGGCGGACAGGATAATGGTCCCTTTTGGGGATTTTCCTTTCTTTTCTCTAACCTCAGGGGGTTCCACACCATGATCAAGACTGTTGCGGATCAGATGCACCAGGGGATCATCAAGGCGTTCCAAAATGGTTTTATCAAGTTCTGTTTCCGCGCCTCGGGTAACAAGCTCAATGTCCTTGTTAAGCTGGGAGGACAGATCCCGCACCAACCTTCGGAACTTGTTGAATGTGGTGCCGATGGGCATCATCCGGATATTAAGCACACTGTCCCGAATCTCACCGGTCAGGCGCTCGATCTCCTCCACGGACTCGCCCAAGTCCGTATCATCCCTGTTTGACGTCACCTGGGTCAGCCGGGCTTGGGTAATAACCAGTTCCCCCACCAGGTTGATCAGCTTGTCAAGCTTGTCTGACGGCACACGCACGGTTGATGCGACAGAAGATTTATGCATTTTGGAGACAAGCTTCTGTTCGTTTAGCGCAGACTTGAGTTTTTCCTTGGAAAGTGCACCGGATGCCACCAGCTGCTCACCTGTTTTTTTCTGGGCACCGAATTCCTCGTCCAGGGTTTTTCTGTCAATATCGTCCCGTTCGACAAGAATATCACTCAACCGCGGCGCAGACACCTCCTCGGATGTCATCACCTTCTCCTGAACGGGTTCAATGACGATTTCGCAGTCATCCTCCACAAATATGAAAACATCCCTGATTGAATTGATATCCTTGGTGGTGGTTAAAATTACATCCCAGAAAAGATAGCATGACTCCGGGGAAAGATTTTCCAAGTCCGGCACTTTTTCCGTCTGGACCATGACGCTGCACTCGCCCATATCGGCAAGATCATAGAGCAGCATGACCGGATCCATGCCGATGGAAAATATATCCGGATCAGGTGAAATCCGGATACGATAAACCACTTCGTTTTGCGGCGCAGGTGCAGCCGGCAAAAAGGCGTCTTCCTTCTCATCTTTTGGGGATTCTTCAGCGGATGGTTTAGCGCTACCGGAACCAAGCAAGGCCGTAAGGGAAGCAATAATTTCCTCACCTTCCTGGGGATCTACCGGTGGACCACCATCGTTGGCTTCGGCAAGCATGGCCATGATGCGATCCCGTGACACCAGGATCAGATCGATAAGTGTCTTGGTGACGGGAAGCGTTCCATTTCGAACGTTATCCAGGGCTGTTTCCACATGATGGGCAAATTGGGAAACGGCATCAAACCCGAACATGGCCCCGGATCCCTTGATAGTATGCATGGCGCGAAACAGCCTGTTTATCGCTTCCTGGTCTCCAGGATTTTCTTCAATATCTAGAACCGCATCTTCAACACCTGATAGAAGTTCTTCTGCTTCATGGCAGAATTCTTCCTTGAATGCATTGGATTCATTCATAGGGATCTTCCTTTGATAACCTGTTCAAGACAGAAGCTGTCTTCTTTTTAGGCACGATTGGATTAACCAAGAACCTTCTTTATTACGGCAAGCAGTTGTTTGGGTTTAAACGGTTTCACAATCCATCCCGTGGCCCCGGCAGCCTTGCCTTTTTGCTTCATTTCCGTCTGGGATTCGGTTGTCAGCATAATGATGGGCATAAACTTAAATTTTGGCATGGACCGAACCGTTTCAATCAACTCCAACCCATTTTTGTTGGGCATATTCAAATCGGTCAACAGCATGTCAACATGGATGTCGGAAAGCTTATTAACCGCATCCCGCCCATCCACAGCTTCAACGACTTCATACCCGGCCTGCTTCAATATAAAATTGATCATTTGTCGCATACTGGTCGAATCATCCGCTGTCATAATGACCTTTGCCATGCCTTAAGCCTCCTTCAAGAAGCAGAAAAACGCTTCCGTTTCCAGTCCCACGCCGCTTACCGCATCCTGAATCGCTTGAGAGTCACCTGTGACATTAAATGTCTTATTTAACTTTTCAGCTGTTTTCCTGGCGGATAAAAGAAGCTGAATGCCCAGTGTATCGCACTCGGTTACACCATTAATATCCAAAATAATTCCTTGATGATTTGCAAATCCCGTCAACAAACGATTTTTCAGATCTCCCACTTCATACGCAGATAAAGATCCCTCAATTTTCATCACCAGGTTGCCGTCCTTATCTTGATTCTCGGAACCCATGTGTGCTCCTTGTCTGATTCATTACTGTTTTTTAAAAATATAATTCAATTTTCTTATAAATACCACTACTGATAACCGGTGTTAAATGTCTTGATACATGTTGACAACAAAACCCGCGCACAGATATACTTTTTAAATATTTCAACTGTATCGCTTTATTTTAATTAATACTGCGTTCAGGGCAGACTGTTACGAAAAAGATTTATCCATAATCACAGCCATGGGCTGACCTGGTTTTTCACCGTGGTTCAGCCCACAACGAAAGTTGAAAGATCTGTGTAGCTTGCACAGACTTTTTTATAAAAAATTAAGAGATTTGATGGGCGAATCAAAATTCTCATTTTTTAGAACTCGATCATCAAGTTTTTAGGGAATTTTTTCCAACGCAGAAGTTGGGCAAATTAACAAAAACTCGATCATCGAGTAGAAATCACTTCACACTGTATATATAACTGCCAGCGTAACATTTGTAACGAGGAGGATAGCATGCATTTTAAAAACTTCAAAATCAAGATGAAAATTATCATAATTGTTATTCTGGCAATTCTCATTTCAATAGCCGCTGTGGGGGGATACTGCCTTACCCACACACTCGTACAGGCCCAGGAAGATATTGCGGCCTTTGAAAAGGAGTTGATGGATGAAACCAGACAAAAGCTTATCGATTTGGTGAATACGGTCTATACCATGGTCGTAAAGGTTCATAGCCAGGCTGTCAGAACTGAAGATATAAAAAAGAGATATGGTGCAGAATTAAAAAATCTTGTGGACATTCCCTATTCCATGATCAATAGGGCGTATACAAAAGCCCGAAAGGCATCCGCTGATATTGACGGCATGGACGACCAAAGAATGGAAACAGCCCAAAAAAAGATTGCGTCCGAAATTGAAGCGTTGCGCTATGAGAACGGCAACTATTTCTGGATCAATGACACATACCCCAAAATGGTTCTGCATCCTACGGTACCGGCTTTGAATGGAAAAGACATTTCCCAGTTTACCAAAAACGGGAAAGTCATTACAGCCGAAGGAACCGATATCCCCATGTTTGTGGAGATGGCACGCCTGTGCAAGGAAGCGGGAGAAGGATATGTCGGCTATGTTTGGCCCTCCCCTGATGACAACAACAAATGGCTGAGAAAGCTGTCCTATGTCCGTTA
>QKDP01000114.1 GCA_003252055.1 Desulfobacter postgatei
TTTTCTTTATAACCGCGAGCATTTCTGGGGGAATGGTTATAGTTATTTTTTCGGCTTTATCTTGTCTCATAGAATCACCTCTTAAACCTTAAAATGGTATGATAAGATCATACTCCACCCTTTAAGGGATATCAAGATACTTTGTATTTGATTCAATGTGATGGTGCACAAATGGTGCAAAACATATAAAATATCTTATGATTTCAGGCATAGACAGAGGTTCAAATCCTCTCATCCCGACCAGACAAAAAAAACAGGATAATAATACCTGTTTTTATAAATTTGGCTCCTGTGAAAAATCACGCCATTTTCTTCAAATTTTTAATAGCGGCAGAATATTTACAATCTAATTATCAAGAATGATGATTATTGTTTTCGCTGTGTACGAATTTTTCGCGGGCATAGGCCGCTCTACAGCCCTGGCTTCACTTGTAGGAGAGGGCCATGCCCGCGAATCGTTACCTCAAAAGGTAATCTTAAAAAATCCCCCAGCGCTTTAACTCCATTGCCTTCATTATCCTACGCTGTGCCAGGTGCAGAGCAGCTTCCCTGGGGAGGATGTTCTTTCGTTTGGACTCCTCCAGCATAGTACGGGTATTGGCGCTGATTTTATCGTGGATCTCTTCCATGGCCGCTGTCTGGGACCCCCCGTGATATTCCACCGAAGCACAGATGACTCCGCCGGCATTGGCGATGAAATCGGGCAGGTTGAGCACCCCCTTGGCATGAAGATACTGCTCTGCTTCAGGGGTTAGCGGGATGTTGGCCCCTTGGGCAACCAGCTTGGCCTTCAGGCGGTGCACGTTGTCCTTATGCAGGATGTCGGGTCGAGCGGCAGGCACCCATATGTCACAATCCAGATCAATCACCGCCTCGCTCTCGAGTTTCTTGCCCCGTGGATAGTCCAACACAGAGCCTCCCCCCGTCTTGATCCGGATCAGTTCCTCCACGTCGATACCGTTCGGGTCGTGGATGGTTGCCAAGGAATCGGCCACCCCCACCAGAATGACGCCCTTTTGTGAGAGAAAGCGGGAAACATGGCTACCCACCGCGCCAAATCCCTGTACCACAAGGCGCGCACCGGAAAGGGAAAAGTCGCAGTACTCAATCGCGACTTCTATGGCCTGCTGAACACCGAACCCGGTGGCACCGATCTCGTCCAGGGGAATGCCGCCCAAGTCAAGAGGCAAGCCCACGGCACGGCCCATTTCATCCTTGATCCAGGCCATACATTCTTCATTGGTGCCCATGTCCGGACCGAAAATATAATCCTCCTCATTACGCAGGGCATGGGCAAAGGCACGAATCAATTGTTCCTTTTTTCCCGGATCCATTTGCGGGTCAGCGTAAATCACGGACTTGCCTCCGCCATGGGGAAGTCTCGCTGCCGCGTTCTTCAAGGTCATGGCCCTGGCCAGACGGGCACATTCGACCGTGCTTACATCGACCGCCATACGCAGCCCTCCAATGGAGGGGCCGATGGCGACATTGTCTACCACGAGTACCCCTTTGAGGCCGAGTTGCGGCTGATAGACATGAATAACCTTGGCTGGTCCTAAACTGTCACCCAATGCAAAAATGTTTTCCACAGTAGTTGCCTCCTTTGTGATGGAAAAGGATAAAGATAAGGATAAGAACTTCCTTTTTTTTAAAATAACAAAGAATAAAAAGATTATCAAGAGCCTGAAATATGGTCCCAGCCAGGCACTATATTAGGTGAGAATGAATTACGCAAATTAGGAATATTTACAACTGAAATATATGATTAACAGACATTATATCGATTTTAGAAGCGGTTTCAACAATAACATCAACGAGAAAACCCGCTTCACCAACAATCAAATGAAGACCATATCCGTACACCCAGCCATGATGTTCGGATTTGGACCATGAGCCATCTTTATCAAGATTTCTAAGTCCTTGAGGCACTTCATCTTTTTTTGATTTTTGCTGTGCCATACTGGTCCGCAAGCTTTGAAAAGACTTTTGTCTTAGAAAAATTCCCGCCCGTTAAAATGCGGATCAAGGTTTTCTGACAATATGCCCAAAAATTGCAGAAAATCTTGAATAGTCGCCTGACTGAATTGCAGCTCCATGGATGCCTGCCGTTAAAAAAGCAGGGCAAACTTGCCGCCATTGAGCTTCCCCGACAATTCAAAGAAGCATACGATTCATACGTCACCTACTGTAGCGAGGCAGGATATTCCAAAAGTGGCACCTACACCAGACTCAATCGGATCAAACGTATGCTGCTTTTTTTTGATCAGCATGGGTATCAAGTATGCAAAACGTAACACGAAGAACAGGAAAGAGCGGATCATTCCCATGGACGAATCTCTTGTGTACAGATGCCGGGAATATGTGCGTAAGAGTCAATATATGAAAGGGTATCGAACGATTCCAAAATGTAATTTTTGATTTTAAGGGTGTAGCTACAATTGAACAAGCCGTTGCAGATGAAATATTCCGGGTATATGCAAAAAATCACCCCGAAATAATATTGGCGCCAGTATATATGTCTCCAAATGTAGAAATGTAGAGAAAATGGTAGAAAGAGCTATGGCACAGAGTGGGAATCATGGTTTGCTTGCCAATTCAGACGTGTGAATACATCAGAAAGCAAGAAAGAAGTGGGACAATTTATCCTACCCATAGAAACCTATACGGGACAGAACTTTTCAGGGTGGGACCAAACCTCTCGATTTGACGGGTTTGAAACCCTAAGAATTCCTAATATCCGGAATTCATCTCTCCAGGCACCTTGCCCCCGAAATCCCCCAAAGCGGCACTCTGCCAACCTGTTCCTGCTAATTACCCCACCCGGGGTAATGAAAGGAATTCCCGCAATAGGGTCATAGAGGAACCACCTCAAAGATGACGAGGTTGGATAAAAAAGGCGACATTCCGATGTCATTAAGGACTACAATTAGCCTGCGTGCACACTATTTGCACACCCACAAAAAGAAAGGGGTTTCATTATGAGCCCTAAAACTCTTGAAATGGTACCGAAGAGAGGACTTGAACCTCCACGCCTCACGGCACTAGATCCTAAGTCTAGCGTGTCTACCAGTTCCACCACTTCGGCAACGTAAAAATCCTAAATTAATCAGCTCTTATAGTTAGAAACAGACCAAAATGTCAAGTGAAAAGGCTCTGACAATCGTAATGATAGCCAGAGCCTTTTTAATAATAATCCGGCGACGTTCTACTCTCCCACACAGTCTCCCATGCAGTACCATCGACGCTAAAGAGCTTAACTTCC
>QKDP01000089.1 GCA_003252055.1 Desulfobacter postgatei
AATTCGGCTTCAGCGCCTCTGTGCCCGCCACTGTAGAGTGTAAATTGAGACGGATCATTATTCATGGTTCTTACTCCTCACATTAAATGTTCACCAAATTAAAAAAAACTGGGTTAGGTTTTAATTTTTGAATACTGTTTCGATAGATAGTGACTTCATCTTATAAGAGTCGACTAATATAAGCAAGCCGGAACCTGTGTCAAGGCAGGGATTAAAAAAAATATAAACCGGTGGTACGTCTTATTTCAATAACATTGCATTGATGACAGATACCAATGAAAATTAACCTAAAACCTAGGTTACAAACCCTGGCGGCCGTGATAAACTAAAGCGTGTTAATTTAAAAAATTTTTCCACCATCATAAAAAGAATAAAAATAAAGAGGTCGTTTCTGTGAAATCAAAAGCCCTTGAAGTCAACCTTTCAGATACCCGGGCAGACGTCACCATTGATGACCGGTATCTTCTGCTTCTTGACTTTTTCAAAGGATATGTAGGTATTGTCAACCGCCTGGAAACTTTTTTAAAGGAATTATCCCATCCGTACCGAAACTGGGCCTTCATTGTCAGCGAGTCCCGGCATTTTTCCCTTCACTATTTTCATTTGTACGGCAGTGAGCCCAATGGACCAGAGGCGCTTGATTTGCTTTGTGATATTTTTAACGCGGCATTTGAATTCGTATCTGATCCTGAAATCAAATCCAGTGCCGCAGACAATCTCATGCAGGTTTTGCATTATATCGCCAAATCCGGGCCACAAGGAATCAATGTGTTCAATCGAACACTGACCCATGAAGTTGAACGTATTTTAACCCTCCAGGAGCCTGATTTCTTCTTTTTTGTCAACTCCTATTACCAGCCCGACGCCCTGGTCAAACTGATGACCCAAAAAGATGCGCTTCCGGACGACCCCAAATTACGATCTGTCTTAAATAAATTTTTAATTCGTTTTTTTGAGGCCTCTTTCGCATTCTGGCTCTGTCAGGATGATCCTGTGGCCTGGATGAAAAACAATATAGATGAGTGGCGCGGCGGGCCGGATATACTCACGCTTTTAGACCCGGTATCCCGGGAGCGGATTCAAAAACAGCAACAGGCCCTGGCCCGGATAAAAGCCCTGCCGTCCGATGACACGAACGCCTTGTCTGCCTTAATGGAACTGACCGGACACAGGGACCATATCAAACGGTTCAGGGACATACCCCGGCAGATTTTTTCTTTTGCCCCGGAAAAGGTCTATGGAAAATATGTCAAGCTGACATTTCTATTTTATATTATTCATGCACCGGGGCTTTCCATGATACACAGGGAAGCCTTGGGCGATATTCACCGCACCCTGATCACCGTAATCGGAAAACGAGGGGATTATAAAAAGGACATGGTCATTGTTGACCAGACCTTTGCCCTGCTCAAAGAGCACAAGGGACGGTATCCGGAAACCGTTCTGGAATGCATCCATAAAATCGGGGATGCCGTATACAATACCGACGAAATCGAGCTGATCAACCATTTCATTGACCGGGCCGTGGACCATGGGTTTCAGTTCCCGGATATCTCAGGAACCGGGGAAGACTGGCAGATCAAATGCAATGTGGCCCATGTGAAAAATATCCGGGTATTTCTAACCCTGGTGGCCAGGCAGCCAAAAAAATCCAAACGCCTGCTGTCTGCGTTGATCAGCTCACTGGCCGTGGGCGGGGTATTTATCCGGGACACGGACCTGTTCCCCCGGGACATTACCACATTCTTAAATGCCGACATCGCACCGGTGTATAATCTTGTCAAGCAACTGGCCCGGTTGCTGCCCGCCTTTTTCAATGAGATCGGCGCAGAAGGAGAACTTCGGGATATTTCCACCCGCCTGGATGAATCTGTGTTTCGCAGGGACCGGCTGGTCCATTTCTTACGCAAACAATCCCATGTGGAAAGCTCATCCCGAATCGTGGACTTTATCCGGGAAGTGATGATGTTCTGGAAAACCCTGGATAAAACACCGCTTAAACCTTATCTGCCCCCGTCCATCTATGATGATATCCCAACCCGCGGAAAATACATTGACGGCCCCCATGCCATTTTCCGCATCCTGTCCCGGAACAGCCTGAAAACGCCGGCTGATTTTCTTGTCGCCCCGGAAGCCCACATTGAAGCCGTCATTGACAAGGCAGAAGACGCAACAGACCTGGACAGGGAAAGGGTTAAACTGATGATCCGGTTCCACGCCCTGCTCAATGAAAAATACGGGATTGAAAACCTGGATCTTGCAAGCTATGTCAACACCCATATGTCCCAGGGCCTGCCCGACCCCAAGAGTCTCCTCCATGCCCTTGGTGAAACCAAGCTGGAAAGCCGAATTGGCGGACTTTTAGCCTATATGGCGGAGCTCAAAAACATTATTTTGTCCAAGGAAAAATTTACTGTAAACGAATCGATTTACCACAAGCGCCACATTGCCGTTGACATCCCGTCCATGTACGGGTCCTACAGTGAGGCCAAATTTGATGCCCTGGGCATGACGTTAAGACTTGAAAGCGTTATCAATGTCCTGTTTGAAGATCTGATCAACAGCATTGACCTGCGGTTGATCACCAAACCCACCTTTGTGAAGATTTTTTCCGTTCTTACGCTTTTCCGCCAGGCCCTGGCCCTGGACGGCATTGTATCCAACAAGCTGGATACCCAGCTGGAATTCTTAAAATACGCCATTAATATCACCACCTGCTCCTTTACCCAGTACCTGGATATTTTCAAGGGATTTACCAGGGCGGTTGCCGATGCGGTAAACGACCATTTCAACAACCTGCATTCCCTGAACCTGATCAACCTGGACAACCGCATCGGCCGGGAAAATATACTTGAAAAATACCTGCCGGAAGGGTTTGGTTCAGCGGCCAAGATTCCCAACACACCGATCGCCGTCAAAATGGCAAAAAAACTGGACCAGCGGGTGGCCGATATTTTTTTCCGGGACCGGATTGCCACATCCCTTGGGCTCCAGCAACTGGATGTATTTTTAAACCGGATTTTAAACACCCTGTTCCGCCAATCCGAACGGCTGACCCAGGATGAACTGTCAGCCCTTCTCAACTACGACCCAAAGGCAGCGGTCTGCTCCATTGATACCGGAGAACTGTTCAGCAACAATATCATCTACCTGGGTAACAAGGGGTTGAACCTGATCAAACTTAAGCGTCTGGGGATTAAGGTGCCCAATGGCTTCATCATTACAACCGAGGTGTTCAAATGTCTGGATCTCATTGACAACTACATTCCGGCATCGCAGAATTTCCAGCAGCTGGTGGCCCATATGCTTGGGCAGCTTGAAAAGGCTGAGGGTAAAAAATTCGGGGACCCGGAAAATCCTTTGCTGCTGTCTGTCCGCTCGGGCTCGTCCATTTCACAACCCGGGATGCTGGATTCATTTTTAAACGTAGGCATTAACGAACAAATTGCCGAAAGTCTATCGGAAAAATCGGGAAACCCCTGGTTTGCATGGGACTCCTATCGCAGATTTATCCAGGCCTACGGCATGGTTTACGGCATCCAGAGAGACCGGTTTGACGACATCATCAGAAGCCATAAGGAAAAGGCCGACAACATCCCCTTCAAACGGTACTTTACAGGGGAGCAGATGCGCGACGTGGCCATGGCGTACAAGCAGCTTTTGCTGAGCCAGGGCATAAAATTAGTGGAATCTCCCATGGACCAGTTATTTTTGTCCATTAAAAAAGTGTTTGCGTCCTGGAACTCCAAACGGGCCAAAAGTTACCGCAACATCATGGGGATTTCCAATGACTGGGGTACGGCTGCCACCGTTCAGGCCATGGTGTTTGGCAACCGGTCCAGGGAATCCGGGTCCGGGGTGGTGTTCACCCACAGTCCCAAACTGCCCGGAGACGCCATCCGGCTGTGGGGGGATTTTACCATTGGCAACCAGGGGGAAGATGTGGTATCCGGTTTAGTGAAAACCCTGCCCATATCCGAACTTCAACGGGAGATGGAAGGCTGGGACGTCAAAATCAGCCTGGAGGAGCGGTTTCCTCTGGTTTATAAAAAATTGAAAGCCATTGTCCTGCAGTTGATTTACGAGGGCGGGTGGAATCCCCAGGAAATGGAATTTGCCTTTCAGGGGCAAAAGGCTGACGATGTGTTTATTCTCCAGGCCAGGGACCTGTCTTTACGGGATAGAAAAAAAGTCAAACGGTTTGATGCGGCGCCGGACAGGCTTGAAAAAATCCGATTAGGCCAGGGAATTGGTGTGTCCGGTGGCGCCATGAGCGGCAGAATCGTATTCTCCCTGGAAGAGATCAACGGCTTCAGACGGCAGGATCCGGATACCAGCCTGATTTTGCTTCGTAATGACACCGTGCCCGATGACATCCTGGAAATTGATGCGGCAGACGGCATTTTAACGGCCAGAGGGGGACTGACTTCCCACGCCGCCGTGGTGGCATACAATCTTGACAAAACCTGCGTGGTGGGGTGTAAAAATCTGGTCTGCAACGAAGAGACAGGTTTTTGTGAGCTCAATGGTGTGAAAATGAATACAGGGGATTTCATCAGTCTGGACGGCCATAAAGGCATCGTCTACCAGGGACAGATGAAAATCAGCAACCATTTAACCTCAATCTAACAGAAGGCAAAGGAAATATGAGCACAGACACATCAAAGATCCTGGGCATTAACGGACTTGGAAGAATTGGAAAGCTGACGTTATGGCACCATGCCGGTAGAAAATTTTTTAATGAAATCGTCATCAATGTGGGCAGAGAAGTCGGTACCGGTATGGATGATCTCATCCATTACATTGAACGGGATTCCACATACGGTCGCCTGGAAGCATTTTTACACGGCTCTAGGGCAGAACCTGTGATCACGGATGTTGATCCAGGTTCCGGCACCCTTATGGTGAACGGGGTGAAAATAAAGATACTTTCCACAGACCGCAATCCAAAAGATATCGCATGGGCGGAGAATAATGTGGAACTGGTGGTGGATACCACGGGCCAGTTCCTTGACCCCAATCTCGAATCAGACGCGCCAAAGGGCTCCATCCGGGGACACCTGGAGGCAGGTGTCAGGAAAGTGATTGCCTCGGCACCCTTTAAACTGAAACAAGGTGCCGTTATTCCCGATGATGCCGTCACCACGGTCATGGGCATCAATGACAAGGACTATGACCCTGTCCGCCACTGTCTGATTTCCAATGCATCCTGCACCACCACCTGTCTTTCCCACATGATCAAGCCGTTGCTGGATGCCTTTGGCGTGGATCGTCTGCTGTCCGCATCCATGGCCACGATTCATGCGGCCACAGGCTCACAGGAGGTGCTGGACCGGCTGCCCAAAACCGGAACAACCGATCTGAGAAAAAACCGGTCCATCATGAATAACATCATTTTAACGACTACAGGTGCGGCCAAGGCGTTGCAACAGGTTATCCCGGAAATGGCCAATATCGGTTTCATTGCCGAGTCCGTGCGTATCCCCACCGCCACCGGATCTTTGATCGTTCTGGTCATCAATCTGCAGGAAGAGCTGGACAAGCCCCCGGTCAGAAGGGACCTGATCAACCAGATCTATAAAGACACGGCCCAAAAACAGTCCGATGGGTATCTGATCTTTACGGACCAACAGAACGTCTCCTCGGATATCATTGGCACCCCCAGGGCGGCGGCGGTCATCGAGGGCCATGAAACCCATACCCGTACGGCGTGTATTTCCATTGACCTGAAACACATGCAGGGCATTGACAAGGAAATGCTGGAAAATATCAAGGATCGTGTCTGCGCCATCCAGGTCACCCAGGCAGTCATTTATGCATGGTACGACAATGAAATGGCATCTTATGTAAACATGCTGGGGGACAGAACCGTAACTGTTGCCGAGTCCATGGAATAAGGGACATCGTGAATGCCCTGCTTAGGGACTCGGCGCAAAATTTGTGGCATTTATTTTTTCCGAGTCCCTAGTCGCAGATTATTTGCGTTTCAGCGGGGCACCTTAAAAACCTTTTCCAGAATATTTTCCATGGGACAAAATCCGGTAAATGCGGACTGCACAAGATTTATCCCCACAAAGGCTGTAACTAAATACCAATAGGGCGAAACCAGCCAGCCCAACAGCACGGTGATCAGGACAAAACTGCCGGCAATGACACGGATATAATTTTCCATTTTCATGACAACTTCTCCTCGTATCGTATAACTCATTAATTTTAAAAAAAATATTTCTACTGCCTGAACGAGCCCCCGTGTTTGGAGGAAAAGTTGCCCAGATGCAAGGCGCAAGCAAAGCTGAAACCGGAGCGTACTTTAGTACGTGAGGATTGCAGCTTTGTGCAGCAACGCCGCAGGTGGGTGACTTTTCGCTCAAACACTATCGGTAATCTTTATAGTTGATATTGTACCGGGCAGCCTTATAGGAAAATTTTCTTACGGTGATGTTGATCAGTTTGGCCGCCTTGTTGATATTGCCCCGGGTATTTTTCAGGGCATCCATGAGGATTTCCTTTTCAAGGCTTGCCACGGCATCCTCAAGGGACAAGGGAAGGGTCTTGGATTTGGTACCGGTCTGAAGGGTTGCCGGCAGGTGGTAGGAGTGAATGGCACCTTCATTGCACAAAATGACGGCCCGTTCAATGCAGTTTTCAAGCTCCCGGACATTGCCCGGCCAATGGTATTCCATCATCATATCAATAGCCGGTGTGGTGATGCGCTTAATCTCCTTGCCATGCTCCTTTCTGTATTTTTCCAGAAAATGATCGGCCAGAAGAATAATATCTGTTTTCCGCATGCGAAGGCTGGGGATGTAAATGGGAAATACATTGAGCCGGAAATAGAGGTCATCCCTGAATTTGCCCTGCTGGACCATCTCCTCCAGATTGGAGTTGGTGGCGGCCACGATCCTGACATCCGCCTTGATGGGCTTGTAACCGCCCACTCGCTCAAATTCCTTTTCCTGAAGCACCCGTAAAAGCTTTACCTGGGCACCGAGGTCCATGTTGCCGATTTCGTCCAGAAAAATGGTGCCTGTATTGGCTACCTCAAATTTACCTTTTTTTGTGGCGGATGCCCCGGTAAACGCCCCTTTTTCATGGCCGAACAGCTCGCTTTCGATGAGATTGTCGGGAATGGCCGCGCAGTTTATCTTGATAAAGGGATTCTGGTTGCGGTCTGAGTTGTAATGGATGGAATTGGCCACCAGTTCCTTGCCCGTACCGCTTTCACCGCGGATCAATACAGTTGCAGAAGAGGATGATACCTGGGAGATCATCTGGAGAACTTCACGCATTTTGTTGGAATTACCAATGATATTGGAAAAACTGTACTTGTTCTCCAGCTCTGATTTCAGCCGCAGGTTCTCGGTTTTCAGCTGCTCTTTTTCCACCCGGATGGTTTCAATGTTGATGACGTGATGGGCAACCATGGTTGCCACCACGGCGAGCAGCTTTTCACCATTTTCAAGGGAGCGTTTGCCTTCATAGGGCCGGTCCGCACTGATGGCACCCACCACGCGGTTCTCTTTTTTTATGGGTACGCAGATAAAGGAGTAGTCCTGACCCTGGGCGAGATTCCTGGAATGGGTTTTATCCAGGAACAAAGGTTCTTCACTGATTCTTGGCACCACGGCAGGTTTGCCGGTCTGGATCACTTTACCGATGATGCCTTCTCCGGGCAGGTATTTGATCTGTTTGGTTTTATCTTCGGAAATGCCGTGGGCTATTTCAATGCGGATTTCCCCGGTTTCAGTATTTGTCAGGAAAATGATTCCCCTTACAAGATTCAATGATTCAGACAGGACACTTAAGACCTTGAACAGGGATTTTTTCATGTCCATGTGCTGGTTTAATGCCTGGCTGATCTCGTATAATAGAGAAGTTTCTTCAATGGACTTCATAAAGGGGGTTTCCGCATCAATATGTTTGATTTTATTTTCATTTTATTATTAGTTGCAGAAAAACAGTTTTTCCTGCAGTAACTAAAATTGCTTAATGGAAATACCTTTTTATAACATAAAAATCAAATTAAAAAATACAATTTTGAATTTTCTAACACCGACTTAAATCATAATCGTTTCTGACAAATTTAGGATTATTAGATCTTGATCTTCTGAGAGCCTGTCTGGTAATTAGGGGATCGAAGCGCAATCTCATGAAAATGAGAACCAATTTTTACAAATTTTCTGTTAATAGCCGGACTATTGACAGAAAATTTGGGGGGATTGGGGCCATTTTCATGAGATTGCAACCGATTCATCAATTACCAAACAGGCTCTAAATGCTGATGGAATAATGCCCGCACTTTACTCCCTTTGCAGGCGATGTGAAAATATGCTCAAAGAAATGGAGTTCCTTTAAAAATATATGACCGACATAACGCACACGCTGGTGCTCGGCGGCTGCAGGAGCGGCAAAAGCAGTTTTGCCAAACAGGCCGCAGATAATACCGCCATGGACAAAAAAATATATCTGGCAACCTGTGTGCCCACGGACAGGGAAATGAAAGAGCGGGTGAAGCGCCACCAGGATGACCGCGGACCTGACTGGACAACAATTGAAGAACCGGTACTCATCCATGAGGCCATTGACCGGGCCTGTGCACAGGCAAAGGTGATTCTGGTGGACTGTCTGACCCTTTGGATTACCAACCTTCTGGTTCACGGAAAGGATGAAACCTGTATCATGGCGGCGGTGGACCTGCTTGTGGGCGCGTTAAACCGGTCAACCTGCCCTGTTATTCTGGTTTCCAATGAAGTGGGGTATGGGATTGTTCCTGAAAACAGCCTTGCACGGCAGTTCAGGGACATGGCAGGACTTGTCAACCAGCGGGTGGCCCGGGCCGTTGACAAGGTTGTTGTGAGCATGGCCGGTATCCCGGTCCAAATCAAACCCGGGTCCGGCAGGGGCCGGAGTTTTGGGAACGGCGAACTTTAATGACCCGGTCGGACACCCCCGGTTTTTTTTCAGACTTACGGGCCTGCATGGCATTTATTACCATTCTGCCCACGGGAAAAACCCCGATATATTCTCCTTTGGGCATGATCCGTTTTTTCCCGGTGGTGGGTCTGATGATCGGCGCCCTTCTGGTGATAACCGATTTTCTGGCATCCATGGTCTGGGCAGCACCTGCCGCAGCCCTTGTTGATCTTATTTTTCTGGTGGCCGTGACCGGTGCCTTTCACCTGGACGGGCTTGGAGATACCGCAGACGGGATGTTCAGCCACCAGGGCCGGGAGCGGGCCCTTGAAATCATGAAAGATTCCAGAACCGGCATGATGGGACTGGTTGCCGTTGTTCTGGGTCTGGCTGCAAAGCTTGCGGGGATCTGGTCGGTGAAAATCAGTTGTTCTCCGGTTCAGGCCATGGCCATATTTTTCCTGGTACCCTCCTTTTCCAGGGCCTCTATGATATTTGGCATAAAATACCTCAATTACGGCAGAAAAGACAGGGGCACGGGCAAGGATCTGTTTGACCGGCCGATTAATTCAAAAGATTTTTACCTGTGCCTGATCCCGCTGGGTTTTTCCCTGTTTATAGGCTATAAGGGCCTGCTATTGCTTGCAGGATTTGCCATGGGATGTGTTGCGATTTTAAAATTTTATAAACAGAAAATGAACTGCATCACAGGGGATATGCTTGGTGCCATGACCGAAGTGATGGAAGCCTGGCTATTTATGGCAGCCGGCATGAATATTCAAGGATGATTCAGGGCCATGGCGGAAATAAACAGCAGCTCGCCGACCGTATAGGGTGCAGGCTTGAAGATATCATTGACATGAGTTCCAACCTCAATCCCCTTGGGCCGCCTGAGCGCATCCACGCCTTGATCCGGGAAAAAATCCATCTGATTCACGCCCTTCCCGAACCGGATGCCGCCGGCATGTCAAAGGGGTTTGCAGACTACCACGGCATTGATCCCGGCTGTGTGATTGCCGGCAACGGCACCACGTTTTTCATTTATACCCTGCCCCTGGCCCTGGGGGCAAAAAAAGCTCTGATCCTGGGGCCTGCCTACGCCGACTATGAAGATGCCTGTGCAGCCCATCACGTAAAGACCTGTCACTGTTTAGCCTTGTCCGAAAACAATTTTGTTCCGGATCTGGATCAGTTATCCGATAAAGCCGGACAGGCAGACCTCGTGTTTATCTGCAACCCGAACAATCCCACAGGCACCCTGATTGACAAACAGGATCTGGAAACATTGTTTCGCCGCCACACGGACACCTGTTTTGTGGTGGATGAATCCTATCTGCCCTTTGTTCCGGATGCAGAAAACGTTTCCCTTATAAGGCATACGCACCTGCCCAACCTTGTGGTGCTCTCCTCCATGTCCAAAATTTTCAGGATTCCGGGGCTTCGCACAGGTTTTTTAAGCGGGGCCAAAGCCTTGATCCGAAAAGTCATGGTCCATTATCAGCCCTGGAGCGTCAATGCCCTGGCCCAGGCGGTTATCAAGGATATTTACGATCATCCGGAAGAGATTTTGCCCTTTTACCGGCAGACCCGGGAATTTATTGTTAAAGAACGCCGGGCTTTTGTCCATGCCCTGGCTGAAACAGACGGCATCCGGCTTTTTGATACACCGGTCTATTTTGTGCTGGCCCGGCTGGTCCGAATCTCTGCGCCACAGCTGTGCCGCCGGGTGGGAGATGACGGATTCCTGATCCGGGACTGCTCCAATTTTAAAGGGCTGTCTGACCGGTTTGTCCGGTTTTCCCTGAAAACCAATAAAATCAACCTGGCCCTGGCCCAAAGCATCAAATCAGCCCTGTCCCGGCAGCCATGGGCGGACCTGGTCTATCAACACCCGGACTCAACCCACAACAAAACATGAAAGCAATTTAACAACTTATTGGAACTTTCATATAACCATGCTTTTTGATGTTACCTGGCAGATTTTAGCTGCCGCCGTTATCCTGGATGTCCTGGCCGGAGATCCAGGATGGCTGCCCCATCCTATTATCTGGATGGGCCGGGCCATTTCGTTTTTTGAGCCGGAATTTCGAAAACGGATTAAAAACCAACTGCACGCGGGTTTTTTCTTTGCCCTTTGCCTGATTGCCACAGCCTTTGGCCTGACCTGGGCCGTTGTTTTTATCGCCGCCCGGATTCATCCGGTTGCGGCCGCCATTGTCCAGGCCATACTGATTTTTTACAGTTTTTCCACCAAAAGCCTGTACAGGGCTGCCATGGATGTATTTGATCCCCTGACCAGAGGCGATCTGGCCCAGGCCAGAATCAAGGTGGG
>QKDP01000238.1 GCA_003252055.1 Desulfobacter postgatei
TTGAACAGGCCATCCATTTTATCAGGGACGATGAAATGGTTGAGGTCACTCCCTTATCCATCCGCATCCGCAAGGTGGAATTAAATGCCGCCAAACGCCATATCCTGGCCGGCAAACTCAAGAAAAAGGATGCAGAGGCCTGATATTTGTATGAAACTGGAGACAAGATACAAGAGGGCGAAGCGCCTGCGGCGCCGATTTTAGCCCTGCATTGTTGATACCTTTAGTTTCATTGTTTGTTGTGGGCTTGCGGCCCATGTACGTTTATATGAATCGGGCCCCCGCCAACAACCAACAAGGGCGGGTTCGTTGATATAAGGCGCTTATGCTCACAAAATTGCCCATATGTGAGCATAAGCTAAAACCCTTCCCTGAACAACTCTTCCGTGCTCAACACCTCATCAGGTCTTGGCGTATGTTGTCTAGGCTCCGTACCTTCCTTAAAATATTCAAAAATGGTTTGTTTGCTTTGGGCAATGGGCAGAAGGCCGGTTTCGGCATCTATTTTAACACGGATGATGCCTTCGGGCACCGTGAACTCCCGGATGGATTTACCTTCCAGGGCATGCTGCATGTAGTCCAGCCAGATGGGGCTTGCGGCCTGGGAACCTGTTTCTCCCCTGCCTATGGGGGCTTCCTGGTCAAGCCCCACCCATACCCCTGTGGTGTACCTGGGGGTAAAGCCCATGAACCAGGCATCGTGAAGGTCATTGGTGGTGCCTGTTTTCCCTGCCACAGGCCTGTTCAGGGCCTTAACCCTCTGGCCGGTGCCGGCCTGTACCACGCTTTCAAGCATACTTGTCATGAGATAGGCCGTGCCCATATCAATGACCTTTTTACGGATCAGTTTGGCAGATTCCAGAAGCTTGTTGTCCCGGTCATAAATTTCGGTGATAAATACCGGCTCGATCAGGTAGCCCAGGTTGGAAAATACTGAATACGCCTTAGTCAGTTCGAACAGGGAAACCCCTGAAGATCCCAGGGCTATGGACAGGTTCCGGGGGAAGGGGGCGGTGATCCCAAGCTTTCTTGCATACGCGATGACATAATCTATGCCGATATCCTGGAGGATCTTGATGGTGACAATGTTTCTGGATTTGGTCAGGGCCTGGCGAAGCAACGTGGGACCGTAGAATTTATATCCATAGTTATGAGGTTTCCACACCCTGTCATGCAGCCTGTCCTCAAATACCACAGGGGAGTCGATGATGATCGTGGCCGGCGTGTATCCCTTGTCAAGGGCTGCCGCGTACAGGATGGGCTTGAACGCGGAACCGGGCTGGCGTCTTGATTGAAAAGCCCGGTTGAACTGGGAGTTCTTGAAATCCCTTCCGCCGATCATGGTTTTAACATGGCCTGTTTCAGCTTCAATGCTTAGAAGTGCTGACTGGGCAATGGGTTCCTGGTACAGGGAAAATTCATATTCCTTTTCCCCAGTCATCTCCTCAAGGACTTTTATATAGATGACATCCCCGGTTTTTAAGGCCTGGGAGGGGGTTTTGATCCTGGCATAGCTATAGGATACTTTGAGGTTTGGTTTTCTGGCCCATGTCATGGTGGCTAACCGGATGATGCCTGTGACATCGCCAACCCTTACATGGGTAACCTTGTTCTGGTCGTCCACCTTCAGGACAACCCCTCTATATATCTCTCCCTTGACCGGGTGGCTTCCGTTCAGCTCCTCGGCAATGGTGCGACTGAAATCCGCCACCTGAAGGGCGGGTATATTTTCTACAGGGCCCCGGTATCCGCAGCGTTGATCTAAGGCTGACAGACCCTTATTGACTGCGGCCCGGGCCATTTTCTGCAGTTCAATGTTTACTGCGGTATGAATGCTCAACCCTTGGGTGTAAAGCATGTCTTTGCCATATTTTTTTTCAACATACCGTCTGACATGTTCGGTATAACAGGGAACCCGTTCGATGAACCAGTTTTTCCGGGACTTGATATCCAGTTTGGCACCCATGGCTTCGGTGGCCTCCAGGTTGGAGATCATTCCTTCTTCCTTCATACGGTTCAGGGTATAAACCTGGCGCTGCCTGGCCAGTTCCGGATGGTGAAAGGGGCTGTACCGGCTGGGTGCCTGGGGCAGGCCTGCCAGCATGGCACATTCAGCCAGGGTCAGATCCTTGACATGCTTTCCGAAATAGTTTTCAGAAGCCGCTTCAACACCGTAGGCGCCGTGTCCCAGGTAGATCTGGTTCAAATAAAGGAAGAGTATGTCATCTTTGGAAAGCTTTTTTTCAATTTTGTAGGCGAGAATCGCCTCTTTAAGCTTACGCTCGTAAGTTTTTTCCGGGGTAAGAAGAAAGGATTTGGTCACCTGCTGGGTGATGGTGGAGCCGCCCTGGACAATGGAGCCGGCCTTAAAATTTTTTATAAACGCCCTGATAATGGATTTTATATCAATGCCGGGATGTTCCCAAAACCTTGAATCTTCGGCCGCCACAAAAGCATTGGTCAAATTGGCAGGCATGTCGGACAAAGGAACGACAATTCTGCGCTCTTTGTAAAACTCGCCGATTTTTCTGCCGTCATCGGAGAATATATTGGTCACAATGGCAGGGCGGTAATCATTGAGCGTATTGATATGGGGAAGGTCCTGGCTCAGATAGAAAAATCCGGCGGTAAGGGCTGCACATCCGGCAATCACTGCAAGGAAGAACAGGATGAACAGCCACATGAAAAGGGAGAACCATATGCTTTTTTCTTTTTTCCTGCTTCGTTTCTTCAGGATTTGTGTGCGGCTTTGTTGTTTTGTCATAAGGTTTCGAAATAGTATTCTATTTTGATAAAATACCTGCTTTTATCAGATTCGACTTAAGATGGCAATAGAAAGGCCTATCTGTCTGAAACGCCGTGCTGGGCAATGCATTGGGGTTTATGTTACGCTGGTGTGTGAGAGCCTGGTGACGCCTTTTGTAATGTGGCAACAAAGAATGCGGTTTTGTGTATGGCATGGCTTTTGGTTACAAAATCGTGAGC
>QKDP01000216.1 GCA_003252055.1 Desulfobacter postgatei
GGCTCAGGTATGGATGTATATATCACAGGGGATCTGAAGTACCATGAGGCCCGGGAGATAGAGTCCCATGGTAAATCCGCTGTCGATGTCGGCCATTTTTCTTCCGAAGTCATTGCTGTTGAGCTTTTAAAAAACCGTCTTGGACAGATGTTTGATGCTTTGGGATATGAAATTGTAATTAATGCATATGATCAGGAACAAGATCCATTTTTAACCATATGAGGATGTAACACCTTATGTCTAAACCAGATATTGCCAGCCTTGTAAAACTTCAGGAGGCTGAAACCCAAATAGTTCGTCTTAAGGACGTACTGTACGAGGTTGAAAAAAAGAAAACCAAACTGGCATCCAGGCTCAAACAGTTTGCAGCAGCGCTCAAGGAAAATACCGAAGAACTTGAAAAGATAGAAAAAAACTGCCTTGACAGTGAAAATGAAATCAAAATGGTTGATGCCCGTATTATCAAAAGCAACGAAACGCTTCGCAATGTAACCACAAATAAAGAGTATCAGGTTTTGCTCAGAGAGGTGGATGATAACAAAAAAAGAAAAGATGCCTTAGAGACAGAGCTGTTACAGATCATGGAAGAACGGGAAAAGTCCCAGGCCATTGTGGATGAAAGTACAAAAGAATATCAGCAGCTTGAAGAACAGGTCAAAGCGGAACAGAACCAGATTGAAGAACAAACCACGAAAGACCGGAAGCTTCTTGAGGAATATCTTGAAAGCCAGGAAGAAATCGGTGCAAGTCTGGATCCTAAACTTTTAGACCGGTTCAAACGCATTTCCAAAATGAACCAGGGCTCTGCCGTTACCAATGTGCAGGATCAGGTATGTTTAGGGTGTTTTATGAATATCCCGCCCCAGCTGTATATTGAAGTTCAGCGTGGAAATCAGCTGATATTCTGCCCCCAGTGCAGCCGGATTCTTTATTATGTGAAAAGCTGATACTTTAGATTGAAGAATAATTTCGGTCTGACCGGAACAAACGGTCGCCGGGTGAATGAACGCCGGGAGGAAAGTCCGAACACCGCAGGGCAGGACGCTCCATAACGTGGAGTCACGGTGACGTGAAGGAAAGTGCAACAGAGAGTAGACCGCCCAGCTACTCATTGAGTCGAACAGGCGTATTTAGTGCTGATGCCTGTTCCATTGAATGAGTAGCTGGGTAAGGGTGAAACGGTGCGGTAAGAGCGCACCAGTTCCCCGGGTGACCGGGGAAGCTTGGTAAACCCCGTCCGGTGCAAGACCAAATAGAGAGACGCTTGAGGGCTGCCCGTCCAAGTCTCCGGGTAGGTTGCTTGAGATGTATGGCAACATGCATCCTAGATGAATGACCGTTGACCTTTTTGCGGGTAACCGCAAAAAGGTAACAGAATTCGGCTTATGGGCCGGTCAGACCGAAATTTTCAATACTGGATAAATAGTTATGAATGACACCTGTGACATATCTTTTAAAGAAAAAGCAAATATTTTCTCACATGAGTATCTTCAGTGCATTCTGTTCATTATTGGATTGAATGACGACAGTTATCTTTTTACCAAGAAACTTTGCTCAAAACTGATAATCACCTCCCACATCATGGAAGATTTCCTTGACTTCCACGGTGCAAAAAAAAACAGAGACTGGGTGTTTTACCGTGCAATATCAGCAACAATTCGACACCTTTCCCTTGCCTGTTATTCCCAGCGTCACACCCTGGACCGGTTCGACTTTTACAATTTCGGGGATCAGAACCACAGTGCCTTTAAACAGGAAGCGCTGGATATGCTTCGATTTCTCCAGGATGCCATTCGTCAGGCAGCACCCGTTGCCCTGAGGGAGGCAAAACGTTTGGGTATCACCATCCCGGAATCCGGCTATGGCCTTGACTATTTCCCCGGCATTGCCACTGCCGGCCAACTGGAACATAATATTGATGACGCCATGCCCAAAAGCAGTCAGAGGAAAAATCTGACACGAATCTCCAGTCAGTTTCTTGAATTGATCCGGGATTTTGAACAGTTTACCTTTTACGAACGTTATGACCTTGAGACCATTTACAAGCTTGTCCCTGAGGTTGTCAACGAGGTGACAATGAGAAGCTATGAGATGCGGGTGCATAATATCCAGTCCTCCTTTGATTCCTATGTGGCAACCACGTTGCAATCCCCTGATGCTGAAATTTTAAACCAGCTGCGCAGTCATTTTTCCATCGTATTTCATATCCTGCAGGTTCTGGGGCGTTTGCTTCATTTTTATGAGCGTCACCTGTATGATACGGGGTTCAAACATGTTTATAAAAACATCAGTCTGTCCCTTTCCGATCTCATTGATCCAGATGCTGTTCTGGACCGTGCCATGAATTATTGTCTATATTATGCAGGCCGTTTTTTATCCACCGGCAAGGCTGTGGCAACCCGGGTTTTAAACGAGAATATGGAATCCGACACAATTGAAGTGGGTATTCCCAAAGACAGGGGTTTTCACAGCCGGCCAAGCCTTCTGGTGGCGAAAATCGTCCAGTATTACGGCGGAGAAGTCAAGCTTTATGTGGGAAAAGATCAGTTTGATGCCTCGTCGGTCCTTGATATTCAGTGGGCCGGTGGGAAAATTAATAAAGAGGAGATTGAGACGGTCATCTTTACGGGAGATTCCAGGGCGTTGAATGATTTGAAAATCCTTGCCGGTGTCAATTACGGTGAAGACCACATGGGCAAGGGCATTCCCTTGCCCCGCGAATTGCGTTATTTGATTTAAAATTTATGCCTGACCCAGAATATAAAGAGTCCTTTAAAAATATTGCCGTTGTTGTGGCGGGCGGAAAAGGGCTTCGCATGCAGTCCACTGTTAAAAAACAGTTCATTGATCTGGAAGGTGTTCCGGTAATCGTCCACACGCTTGCCGCCTTTGACACGCACCCCCGGGTGGATGAGATTATTCTGGTGGTTCCGGAACCGGATCTGGATTTTACCCGCAACGACCTTTTGCACCGGTTTTCATT
>QKDP01000110.1 GCA_003252055.1 Desulfobacter postgatei
GTTTGGACTTGGATTTTAACGGCATACTCAAAATAACCGCCATTGAAAAGAATACAGGCAAACAGATTACCGGTGTGATCGAAAATGCCTTTTCCGAGATTTCCCAGGACAATTTGTCGGCATCAAAAAGTAAGATTGATAAAGTCTGGGAATCCCAAGACACTTTGGATACTACAATAAATGATTCGGATGAACAAAAGGCCCCCGGCTGAAACGGCCGAAGCGTTCGAGTTTCTTATTACCAGGGATAGGGATGTCCTTGAAGATGTTTTTGCCGAAGATAGATAGTGAGGAAATTATTAACCTCATTGAAGATATCACGGCACTGGTCGCTGATAAAAACCTGGATGAGGCCCAAAAATCAGCCCAGGCCTTTGAAGATATTCTTTTCTATCTTGAATAGGTGAGCGCATGGAGAAATGCCCGGCCTGCATGGCCCTGGTAAGCCCGGGGCAACCCATTTGCCGCAGGTGTAAAACCGATTTATCTGTTTTGTTAAACATGGAAACCCAGGCGCGGATGCATAGAAAAATGGCCTTGGATGCCTTTGAAAAACAGGCCTTTGAAGAGATGTTTTACCATGCAAAAAGGTCTGCGGCCCTTATCAATGGCCCTGACGCCGGCAGATTGCTGGCCGGTGCTGCGGTTTTGGCCGGAAAATATGAAACAGCCGTGAATTTTTTTAATCAAGAAAAAAGTTCTAATTCAAGACCCCACAAGTGAACGGAGGGACGGATGGCGATCAGAATTGTTTACATGACAGCCGGAAATGTGGACGAAGCGTCACGAATAGCAAAAGTATTGGTTCAACGGCGGTTGGCCGCCTGTGTGAACATCATTGACGGTATACGTTCGATTTATGAATGGGAAGGGACTCTTCAGGATGAACGCGAGGTGGTGATGATTGCAAAAACGCATGCGGATTGTTTGCCTGAGCTGGAGGAGGCGGTGAAGAGCATGCATAGCTATGATTGTCCCTGTATCGTTGAGTTGGCTCTATCTGGTGGCAATAACGCATTTCTGGACTGGGTGGGGGCACAAGTGGGCCCTGCGCCCCGGTAACGGATGACTAACACTACAATAGCCCGGCCTCTTCCTCATCCTTGCGCCATTCCTCCAGGTATTCATGAATAAAGGCGGTTTTTGCCTTCCCCCGGGGCGTCAGCCATACATAGCCCATACAATCCAGCTGCCTTTCCAGCAGACTGAAAAAAGCCTGTTCAATACCTGAGCTATCCTCGGCAAGGCCCAGTCTCAAGCACTCATCCACCACAGCCCGGGTGAGCTGACCTTCGGGCAGGAACCCCTCGCATATCATGGCATTCCAGGCTTTCGGGAAATGGTTAATCTTCCAGGCGCAAATATCATCAGGGCGCAGGATACTGTTATTGTCCGGGTTGAATGGGGCCGGTACAAAGGACATCTTCATATGGGAGAACTGCATCAGTTCCTTGATAACTTCCTGTTTATCCTGGCCAAATATCCACTCTTCGGGTTCCAGCAGCACAGGCGGGTAATCCTTGCTTGTCAGCGCGTAGCGGAAAGGACCTTGTTTTTTCCAGAACGCTTTGAAATCTTTAACATTGGGCAAAATCTTTCTTACGCATGCCGTCGTCATTGCTGATTATCCATTATTTTTAATAGTTACGCCTTAAGTTATAGCCGGTTATAAATCAATGCATAACAGGATTCAAGGACAATCCTCACTGGGCCCTCGGCAATCACCCATGAACCTCAGCCTTGCTTAACCATTGAAATTTTTCCGGCACCGGTGTAGAAAACAGGACAATTATAATTTGAAAACAGAGGAATCAAATGCCGGAAACCAATGAATTTCTTGAGGATGTTCAAGAGGATTTAAAACAGATCGTCCAGCCTTTTCAGCGGGATCTGAATCAGAAACAGAAAAAAGCCGATTTGATCAAACAATGCATCCGGTGTGCGGAGAGGGATGACTTTCTCCAACTGGATGAACTGCTCAAAAGCAAACTGGCCAGGGATATATGCGAGGATAAGATCCTTGAAAGCTGCGCCCCGGTATTTGAAACCCTGGGTGCCTATGCCGATGAAAAGGTGGAGCAGTACCGCATGGATCTCATCGAAGACCTGACCCGGCAATGCGCAGAGGCCGGTCTTGAAATGGAGATGGATTTTCCCAGGTTCACGGTTTTAAAGGGTATCACCGGGGAGATTGATTTCGCCAGCCGCACCACGAAGATCAACAAAAAGGTACTCAAATCCATTGATCCCCGGCGGATCATGACCATGGTCGTCCGGCTGAAGAAGCTATTGTACGATACGCCCTATGATCCCCAGGAATTCATTGATGCCTTGTGCAGGGTTTACCTGGAACTCCTTGAAAAAGAAGAGCTTCCCGCCGGCCGTCCCGTTCCCATGCAGCAATTTTACCTGGCCTATGCAATCTCCCTGCAGTCCAAAACCTTTTTCCAGGACATGGACAAGGGAAAATTCAAAGGTTACAGTCTGGACCAGTTTTCCGTGGACCTGTGGCGGTACTACCAGGCGGGCATCGGCGGCACGTCGGATGGATACGAACTTGCGCTCACCCCGGGGCGGAACAAGGCCCTGTGGCTCCTGGATACCCAGGGGGAACTGCGCCAGATCACCGCCATCTCATTCCATAAATCTTAAAGGATTTCAGGCCATGATATCATTGGATGCCCTCAAAGAACTCGAACCCTTTCAGGCCAGATCCATCATCGAGGAGCTGCGCAAGGGCAGCGTGCCTGTGGAATATGTGCCGGTATTTACCGTGGGCCGGCAGAAATGGCTCTCCTATATTGAGGACGACCTGGAAAACTACATTGCCCAGGGCGGGGCCAAGGTGCGGTTCATCAGCGGGGATTACGGAGACGGAAAAACCCATTTCATGTCCGTGGTCCGGCATCTGGCCATGGAAAAAGGATTTGCCGTCTCCTTTGTGGTTCTGACCCGGGATGTGCCCATCCACAAATTTGAAACC
>QKDP01000091.1 GCA_003252055.1 Desulfobacter postgatei
GCCCGATTCCGGGCAGAGAAAATCGGGATTATTTTTCAGCAGTTCCACCTTATGCCCCATTTGACGGCACAGGATAACATCAGTCTGCCTTTGGAAATCCTCAAGGCCCCGGACATTGAAAAACAAACCCATGCCATGCTGGAAATGGTGGACCTCACCCACCGGCGTCACCACCTGCCTGGCACCTTGTCCGGCGGAGAATGCCAGCGGGTGGCCATTGCCCGTGCCTTGATCATCAAACCCTCCCTGATCCTGGCCGACGAACCCACGGGCAACCTGGATACGGCCACCGGCGAAACAGTGGCTGAGCTGCTGTTTAATCTGGTGGAAACCGAAAACAAAAGCCTGATCCTGGTGACCCACAATCCTTCCCTGGCCGGCCGTTGCCGCAGTACATTCACCCTTGAACGGGGGGTGCTCTCCTGATGTTTTGGATACGGACGGCGTTCAGGGAATTGATCACCCACAAGGGATTTTCCCTGTTTTTCATCCTGAACCTGGCCCTTGGACTGGCTGGCTTTATAGCCATTCAGTCCTTCCGGGAGTCCCTGGATCGCCACATGGAGGACAATCTCAAAGAAATTCTGACTGCCGACCTGGTGCTGATTTCCTATAATCCCCTGACACAGCAGGAAATGCAGCAGGCCGACCGGATACTGGCCGGATACCGGGATAAGGCACGGCTGGTCACGTTTTTTTCCATGGCCCGGGGAGATGACCGGTCCAGGCTGGTCAGGGTTATGGCCATGGACGGAGCCTATCCCCTGTACGGCGGCTTCACATTTGAAGGAGAGACCGGTTCAAAAGATATCCAGGGCAACCCCGGGCTGTTTATGACCCGGGACACGGCTCGGGCCCTTGGGATCAAGACCGATGCCCACCGTGGAAAAGCGGTGAAGCTGGGAGAAAAAGAGTTTCTGATCCGGGACTTTTTCAAGGATGATCCGGACAAGAACCTGACCGGGTTTGAACTGGCCCCCAAGGTTTATATGGGCCTGGACCAGCTGGCCGGGACCGGGTTGATCCGGTTTGGCAGCCGGGTCCGGTATATGTATTACTATCGATTCGAACCGGGAGTAAATCTGGAAGGAAAAATCCGTGACATCAAACAGCATTTTTATGATCCGGTCCGGAATCAGCCCCGGCTTAATGTCCATGACGCCCGGGACGTTAATGAGCGGCTGGGGCGTCTCAGCCGGTATTTTACCCGGTACATGGGCCTGATCAGTATCATTGCCCTGTTCCTGGCCGGCATGGCGGCGGCCTATCTTTTCAGGGGATTTTTAACTTTGAAATCAAAGGAAATGGCCATTTTGATGACCGTGGGGGCGGCCCGTAAACATATTTATTTTTATGTGAGCTGCCAACTCATGTTCCTGGGCATACTTTCAGCCATCCTGGCGGTGATCGTTTCCATGGTGCTTCTGCCGGTTTTTCCAGTGATTTTCAAGGACCTGATTCCGGCTCATCTGAATCTGGGGGTGTCCTTTGAAACCCTGGCTGCCGCCCTGGTTGTGGGTATAGCCGGCAGTCTGGTGTTTTGTCTGCCCCTGTTTGTCACGATTTTCAGTATCCGGCCCCTGACCTTGCTCCAGGAGCATTCCGTGACGGCCCGGCTCTCAAAACGCAAAATCCTGTGGCAGGCATTGTCATTTGTGCCGGTCATCGGAGCGCTTGTCCTGATGTCTGTGATCGTGTCCGGGACCATGGCCGACGGAACCCTGTTTGCCGGCGGGTTTATTCTGGCTTTGGGCATGTTCTCCCTGATCGGCGGTCTGGTGTTTTGGGGATGCCGTTTTCCGGCTGCTTCAAAGCAGATCCCGGTGAAGATCGCCTTCCGGAATCTGTTCCGCAACAAGTGGTCGTCCCTGTCCTGTTTTGTCACCATTGCCATGGGCGTGTTTCTCATTGCCATTGTTCCCCAGGTCCGCAAAGGTTTGGAAACCGAGATTATCCGGCCAAAAGGATTGAAAATCCCGGTATTGTTCCTGGCCGATATCCAGGAAGAGCAAAAAGCACCTCTGATCCGGTTCATGGAAACCCAGGAGGGGGAGTTGACCCGGATTTCCCCCATGGTTAGAGGACGAATCAAGACCATTAACCACCAGCCCTTTTATGGGCGGCAGGATAAATCCGGAGAAAGGGCCCGGGGTCGGCGGCTGGAGTTTATTTTTTCTTTTCGCAAAACCCTTGATGCGTCCGAAAAGGTGGTCCAGGGACGGCCCATGTCCCAAACCCCATGGGAATTCGGCAGCAACACACCTTTTGAAATTTCCATGGAACGGTCCTTTGCCGACCGTCATAACGTAAAGATCGGTGACGAGCTGGAAGTGGATATCCAGGGGATTTCTTTGACCGGGAAAGTGGTCAACCTGCGCCAGGTAAAATGGGCCAGCTTCCAGCCCAATTTCTTCATGCTGTTCCAGGACGGGGTACTCAACGATGCACCCAAAACCTATGTGGCCAGCATCTCCAACCTGACCCAGTCCCGCCGCCATGAATTGAAAAATAAAATCGTAGACCGGTTTTCCAATATTTCCGTGATTGATGTGACCCAGACGGCCCAGGCCATCCTGGGTGTGACCGACCGCCTGTCCCTGTCTGTGAAATTCATGGCCTGGCTGGCCATTGCCGCGGGGCTTTTGGCCATATTTTCTATTTCCCGACATCAGGCTTTTAAAAATCGGAACCAGATCAACCTGCTCAAGGTCCTGGGTACGGATTTTAACACCCTGGGGCTCATTACCCTGCTGGAGTCGGGATTTATCGGGTTTTCGGCAGGGATTGCGGCCTTGTGCCTGAGTGTCGCGGTCTCCTTTGGGATCTCCTGGTATTTTTTTGACAGCCTGTGGCAGCTGGACGGGGAAACCCTTTTCCTGATCCTGTGCCTCTCAACGGTGACCTGCATGGCCACCGGCCTTGGGGCGGCATGGCAGGTCATGAAGGCCCGGCCGGTTCAGCTGCTGGGTCAAGGGT
>QKDP01000167.1 GCA_003252055.1 Desulfobacter postgatei
GTATAATGCCATGAAATGTAGGGGATTTTCAGGCAGATTTATCTGTTTGCATGAATTTTCCCTTTCCCCTGCAGACAAAATCTGGACTTTGGCGGCCCTGACAGCCACAGCCTGCCTGATTTTTATGGAGATCAAACTATGACAACCTCTGCTGCCATCCTGCGCCTTGAAAACATCAGTTTCAGCTACCCGGGCCAGGACCGGGTTTTAGACAATCTGTGTCTTGAGATCAACAAAGGGGACCGCATCGGTTTAATGGGTCCCAACGGCAGCGGAAAAACCACCCTGTTTCATATTATCATGGGGTTGCTCACCCCATCTTCGGGCACCATTGAATTTTTCGGCAAACCTGTCAAAACAGAAAAAGATTTCAGAAAAGTTTACAAAAAAGTAGGCCTGCTGTTCCAGGATGCCGATGACCAGTTGTTCAGCCCCACGGTTCTGGAAGATGTGGCCTTTGGGCCGCTTAACCTGGGCAAATCTAAACTTGAAGCCCGGAATATTGCCCAAAATACCCTGGAACGTTTAGGTATCGCCCATTTTGAAAACAGGGTTACCCATAAACTGTCCGGCGGGGAAAAGCGGTTGGTGGCCCTGGCCACGGTGCTTTCCATGGAGCCGGAACTGCTGCTTCTAGACGAACCCAGCACTGGCCTTGATAAAAAAACAAAAGCCATCCTGGTTGAGGTATTGAACCGCCTTGAACTTTCCTATATCCTGATCTCCCATGAAAATGATTTTATGTCACAGATTGCAAACGACATGTTTATGATGAAAAACGGGCAGTTACAAAAAGATGTCCATATTCACCAGTATACCCATAAACATCCCAACCCAGGGCAGCGCCATTAAGGGACAAGGGATAACAAACAGATGCATGAGATCAATTTTTTCCACGAGCACGAACTTAAAGAGCATGATTTTGACGGGTGCTGCAAGGACTGCCAAAACACCCTTGCCATTATCAAGCCCCACATCATGGGGTTTGCCGAAAAAATCAAGGCATACTCCCATGACAGACTAAAAGCCTTGTCGGCCCGGGAACTGTACCAGCTCTACCAGATTCTGGATGACCTGGCCCACATGGATGCAGGCCCTCATCTGTCCGGCCTGCTGCTCGAGGAACAAGAAATCCGGGAGGTGCTGCCCACGATACGGTCCTATTACACCACCTTTTTCAACATCCATGAACGCCATCTGGCAAAGGAGCTTATAGAAAGCCCGGACCCCTGGAAACAGATTACAACCTTTCCATTGTATCCCCGGTATGAAGCCCTGGTAAAAAATCAGATTGATGCCATGCACATCTCCAGTGAAAAACGGCTGGCATTCCTGGGATCCGGACCGGTTCCCCTAAGCCTGATCCTGTTGAACCGTTTTTTCGGCATTCCTTCGGTGGGCATAGACAGTGATGCCGAATCCGTAGAAATCTCAAGGCAAATCATCCACTGCCTGGGCCTTGAAAAAAAGATTGAACTTGTCCAGGGCAATGATGCCACCCTGGACGATTTGAACTGGGACGTTGTGCTGGTTGCCGCCCTTGCCGAGCCCAAACCAAAGCCCGGATTTTCTCACAGCTGCTCAATATCATGGCAAACCGGGGACCGTCCCTGGTGGTGTTCCGCACCTACACCGGCATGAGGGCAGTGTTGTATAAGCCGGTGCAACCCGAAGACATCAAGGGTTTTAAAATCGTCAAGGCTGTGCCCCCCACAGGACGGGTCAACAACACCACGGTATTTATGATGCCGGCTGACGAAAAAGCCTCAGTGCACTAACGCGTTATGAACACTATAGGCTTTATTAAAAAAGAGTTTCTGGATATTCATGCAACGCTTGCAGATGTAAGCCCGCAAGGCCTTCTTGAAGGAATGCATGAAGACGTTTATCACTGCTTTGGCCGCCTGGACCGCCTGGCTGCCATGGACATTGATGACAGCCAGGCGGAGGCCCTGCGCGGTGACCCTGATCTGGCAAAAGTCCTGGACCACATTTCCCAGTTAAAAAGAAGCAACGGGCTGCGCATGGAAATGCATCATGCCAAGACCGCTATCAGTTCCTCCTCACCCTGGGACACAATCAAACAGTTTGTCTATTACCCCAACTACCTGGGGCTTGCGCGTATGGAATATACCGGCGCAAAACTTTGCCCCGGCGACCGGGTGGTCTTTTTAGGCTCCGGCCCTATGCCACTGACCCTGGTGTGCCTTTGCGTCCAGTACAAGATTTTCGGCATCGGCATTGAGCAGTTCACGGAATATGTACAAATTTCAAGGCAGCTGATAAAGGTACTTGGCCTTGAAGAACAGATAAACATCATTGAAGGCAGCCATTTTTCCCTGCCCCTGCCCGAACCCTGCCGGCTGGTCATGATCGGCGCCGATGCCCTGCCAAAGGATGAAATTTTTGCCCATCTGTCAAAACACCTTGAGCAAGGCACTACCCTGTCCTACCGGATCTATGAAAAAGGACTGCGCAGGCTTCTGGATGTCCAGTCAAACTTCAAACTGCCCCCAGACATCAAAGAAGTGAGCAGGGTTAGGCCCCAACCACCCGTGAATAACACATCCGTATTCACCGTCATAGACCGTGTCCATCCATAGTTGCCCCAATATCGATGCAAACAAAAAGCCAAAATCAATTTAATATTGACCCTGGCTTTTAGAAAAAAAGCGGCGACATTTTACTCTCCCACACAGTCTCCCATGCAGTACCATCGACGCTAAAGACCAGAAACATATAATCAGGCCTTCCGTGTTCGAGATGGGTACAGGTGTGACTTCAAGAAACTTGAAACCAGATACAAGAAACCCTGTGATAATAAAACAAAAAGCCCTGACCATTTGCAATAAATGATCAGGGCTTTTTAAAAAAGAACCGGCGGCGTTCTACTCTCCCACACAGTCTCCCATGCAGTACCATCGACGCTAAAGAGCTTAACTTCCGTGTTCGAGATGGGTACGGGTGTGGC
>QKDP01000041.1 GCA_003252055.1 Desulfobacter postgatei
GGAAATGCTGGCGAGGTCTCGTTGCCCAAATTGAGCAGTGAATCGGTGGAGTACAAACTCACATGTCTTGATGGTATTTTTTTTTCGAGTTGGCTCTGTGGTACTGCAGGTGAAAATCGACCGCTTGAGAAACTTTCATGGTGCGCCTCCTGTGGTTGGGGTTCATGAGCGATATGCCTTCTATGAAGTATACACCATGATCAAATAGGCCAGGGGCTCCCGCTTACTGGTTCAGGAATAACCTCAAGCCTTGTCAACATAGAACAGATTGAGACTGCCAGTATCAATCTTGACCTCGCCCAGATCCTGTCGTGTAAGTTGGGGCCCATCTCTCATAGCTATCGTCTAATCCTAATTTGGGCTTGAAAGGTTATTTTTAATAACCAGGCTTTGGAAAGGACAGTTTGCCGAGTTGAACAAGGCTATGGAGAGCATCATAAGTGCTTGGCGGTGTTGTGCCGAGACCAGGTTCCGGCCCAAAGCCCCCGTTTTCTGAAATATACAATGATTCAATAAAATTATACATTCTTTCAGTGTTAGCTCTGTCCAGTGATGAAGTAAGAGTAAGGGCTTGTATCGTAAAGTTCATCTGCCGAAGTTGAGGAAGGAATGTATAATTTTTTTCGTCTATCTTCCCTGCATAGCGGGTCTCCAGGAGAAATTCTCCCGAATCTTGCTGTTCCTTTGCCGATAGGGTTCCAAGAGCTTTTAATGATGCAAGTCCCATAAAGGTGGCTTGTGGGCTGGCCGTTATTCCTTTGGGCAGCATGCTGAATCCTTTGTTTGGCACCTTGAATTGTTCTATGAATTGAGTGGATTTCTGTTTATCCACTCTCTCCAGCTGGTTAAGCAGGCGTAGGCTTTCCAGGCCGTAATAGGTCGTTGCCAGGGTGGGCTGGTCGCCTTGTATATTTTGTGCCACTATGCCGCCCGATGGTCTGATGAGTTCCGAAAGGAAGGCGGTTGCTTTTTTCTGGTTTATCTCTTGTATCGCATCGAGAAGGAACAGGGTTTTTAGAGCATAATAGGTGAAGATAACGTTTGATTTTTTGCTGTACAGCGGTTCTGAAACAAATCCTCCGTTTTCTTTCTGGCATTTTTTTATGAATTCCACCATGTCCTTTTTTTGTTCCGGAAGGATGTGTTTTTCAAGGGCCAGAACAGAATAAGTATAGGAATGAGCTAGGGTTACAGAATCAGGAAAACTAGGACGGTTGCCCCACCCTTTGACGTACTGAATTGTCTTGTTCAGGTCGAGAGAAGATCTGGGAGATACTGTCTCATTACTGAAACCTGGAGAAGAAAGCATAATGAGCATCGATGCTATACAAAGCGAGAAACACATTCGAAGGATCTTCATAGGAGTATCCTGGGTAATGATTTGCCGTGCCGAAATGAGGCATGGTTACGGTTAATTTTGCTACTGTGATACGATAAACAGCAGGACATGGGCCAGTTCTGTTTGTCACAAAAATAAAACAGGGGCGTGAAAAACTCATTCACGCCCCATGGGTTACAATGTATCTATACAATATTTATACAGTTTATTTAATGTAAAGGTTTTCCCCAAGAATCGCTTCTGCCAACATGGCAGACATTGCAGACACCGATGGCCCGAGGGTCATTCTGCAGACTCAAGTTTTGCTCATTATCCTTGGAGAGTGAAGACGGATTCAAGGCATGCGGTTCACCGTGGCAGGTTGAACAGAGAATGGTGTCATTCTTATGGGCCATGCTCTTTAAAAAGGAGCCACCAAAAGCGGTGAGCATATTATTTTCACCCGTGTTGCTGTGACATTTAGAACAGACTGGTAGCGTATTGGACGACCAAGGCTCGAGCATTTGACCTTCGGCAACACGCTGGTTCAGATCACCATGACAATCTGAACACCAGACAGGATGCTGGTCTCGTCTTGTGCCGATCGTTTTGTTGGTATGATGGCCACGGTAACAGTTGACACCGTTTCCTGGATGGCAGGTATAGCAGTTGATGGCCAGGTTAGGATCGTAGGTGAGGACGTTTGAGTTTTCGACATGCCACCTGTGGAGAACATCCGAAAAGGTGTAGGAGGAGGTTTTGTATCCAGCGTAACCAGGAGGAGTCGATTCACCCATGGCTGGGTCAAGATGGCACTGGGAGCAGCGGATGGGACCGGGGGTGCCGTCACCGTCAGGATCCAATTGGGCAATGTTGATACCACCGTTGCGTGCATGCAACTCTCCCATCAGATTAAACGAATCGAGAGGTGTTGGGTTTTCGATGTTTTTGTATTCTGCCGTCACCTGCAGATGACAGGAGCAGCAACCGCCGAAAGCAACAGGTACAGTGGTGTTGGTTTCAGCCAGAAGTTTATTGTTTGAGGCATCAAACACCTGCACGTTGCCGGTGAGATATGGATTACGATCTGGTCCGCCCAAGGGGTCGATCATGACTTTTTCCTTAGCGGTGGAGTTATTGCTTACATCTGGAAAGGCAGGAATACCAACAGCTTCATACCATCCTTCCGGTTCCGCATCCATCTCACCGTTAAGACCTTTGCCGGTAAGGCCGGTAATGACGCCGCTCAGCGTCGCCGGGACATAGCCCGGGAACAGTTTTGGAGCAGCATTCATCCAACTCTGGAAGTAAGGATCAGCCGCCAGGTTTTCGTCGGTATTTTCCACGATGTTATATTTGACAACTATGGAGTCGTCTGCAACAACGGTGGGAGTGCCGCCGTTGACCAGGTTGACATCTCGGTGAATAACCTGGGCGCGTAAGGTATTGAATGGCGGCAGAAGGAGAAAGTATTCCGCTCCCGGACAGGCGCAATGCATGCCGAGATCGTTTGAAGCCATGACAACCCACTCAGGGCCGTTGTTGCCAGCGGTCTGGCAGGCAGGATCTGCGCTGCAATCGGCAGTATCCGCACAGTCGATCAAAGAATCGCCGTCGTCATCTATACCGTTTGTACAAATCTCCGTTGCACC
>QKDP01000095.1 GCA_003252055.1 Desulfobacter postgatei
GACAAGGGGCAGTTTCTGGATGCCGTAATTGAAACCCAGACCCTGGCGTTAAAAGCAGAAAAAGAAAATAGATCTCAAGGAGAATAAATATGTCGCAGGACTGCAGTAACCCATTCACGCTTAAACACATCTGCTTAATCCTTGTGGTGTTGGTCCTGGCCGGGCTTTGTCCGGTGCAGGCGGCACAGACCCGAGACGCTTCAGAATATGTGTCCATGGATTTCAATGACGTTGACATCGGTGTATTCATTAAATTCATCAGCAAACTGACCCAGAAAAATTTTGTGGTGGACACCAAGGTAAAGGGAAAGGTTACCATTATCTCTCCTGAAAAAATATCCGTGGATGACGCTTACAAGGTATTTGAATCGGTTCTGGATATTTACGGGTTTGCCACGGTTGAAACCGGAAGCGTTGTCAAGATCATTCCTGCTGCAGATGCCAGGGGCGACAATGTGGACACCCGTATGGCAAGGCATGCTGAACAGACATCAGATAAACTGGTCACCCGGATTATCCCCCTGACTTATGCAAGTTCCGATGAGCTTAAATCCCTTTTATCCCCTATGCTTGCAAAGGGCAGCCTGATTTTATCCCATCCCGACTCAAATATGCTCATTGTCACGGCGACCCTTGCCAGCATTGACCGCCTGCTCAAACTGATCAAAACCATTGATGTGGAAGGCGTGGGCCGCAAAATTACCATTTTGCCCATCAAATATGCAGATGCCGAAAAAATGGTAGCCAATCTGACCAAGATTTACTCCGCACAAACAAAAAAAATTTCAAAAAGGAAAAAAAACAGCAATGATTTTTCTGTGGAAATGGTGGCTGATGAACGGACCAATTCCATTATTCTTTTGGCCAGTGAACAGGAAAGCGCACAGATTACGGCGCTTGTGAATGCTTTAGACAAAGAGGTGCCCAAAGGGGAGGCAAAGATCCGGGTCTATTATCTTGAACATGCCACTGCCGAGGACTTAGCTGCTGTACTCCAGGAAATTCCCCAAAAGAGCAGCAGTAATTCAAAATCAAAAAAGGATGGCCAGAAAACAGCCCCTCTTTTGTCCGATGACATCAAAATCACAGCAGACAAGGCCACCAACTCCCTGATTATTATTGCGGGTAAAGATGATTATCCGGTATTGGAAGAGGTTATTAAAAAACTGGATGTGCCCAGATCCATGGTCTACATCGAGTGTCTGCTCATGGAGATGAACGCGGACCGGTCCCTTAATTTCGGCATGGAATGGCGGGCTAAAGGATCGATTCATGGCGACAATACCGCGTTTGGTAAATTCAGCACTACTGATTCAGTTACCGCAGATTGGACTTCTCTGGCGGATACAGCGCTGCCCAGCGGTTTTTCCATGGGTGTCTTCGGTGGAAACCTTGAGGCCATTATCCAGGCATACAAGAAAGATTCAGATGTGAACATTTTGTCCACGCCCCAGCTTTTGACCACGGAAAACAAGGAAGCTACCATCACCATCGGCAAAAATGTGCCCTACCAGACCCGGGGCGGTACCGACGACTCTTCCACCACCACCTACAATGCATACGAATACAAGGACGTAGGTATTACCCTGAAAATCACCCCGTCCATCAGCCAGGACCGGCTGGTAAGGCTGGATTTCTATCAGGAAGTTACCAAACTGGACACCGCAAACACTACCAGCGCTACGGACCGGCCCACCACCTTGAAACGGGAACTTCAAACCACCATTATTGTGGAAGACGGCAATACCGTGGTGATCGGCGGGCTGATTGACGAAAGTCTGAGCAAGGACGTAGGCAAGGTGCCATGTCTCGGTGATATACCTGTTCTGGGTAATGCCTTTAAAAGCCAGTCCTCGGGCCGCGAGAGAACCAATCTTTTTCTTTTCCTGACCCCCAGGGTGGTTAAAAATACCCTGGAGGCAAAAGAGATTTATCAGGAAAAAAAGGATAAGATGGATGAACTTCATAAACAGGAAATCAAATTGTATGATGAAGATGCACCCATAAAAAGCATTCTTTTGAATTGATATGGAAAAATTAATCCAGCAGTTTATTGACCAGCTTACAACTTTTGTCACCCTGGACCGTGAACAAAGGGAAAAAATCAAGGCGGCCTGTGCCAAGGACCCGGCCCGGATGGGGGATTTGGCCTGTGACACCAAACTTGTGTCTGAATCCCAGTCTCTGAAAGCCTTAGGGGCGATCTACGGCATTGCCTTTCTGGACGATATCGCTTTTCTTAATCCGGATCTGTCCGTGTCCGAGAAGATTACCCGCAAGTTTTTGAAAAAAAATCTTATTGTGCCGCTTAAGCCTGAGAATAAAAGTCCGGTCATTGCTTTGAATGATCCATCGGAGTTAAGCTATGTGGACGAGGTAGCCATGAATTCAGGCTTCGGGGACTATACCCTGGCGTTGGCCACACGAGCCCAGATCTTAAGTGCCGTCAACATGATTTTTGACCAGGACGGGCATAATGTCCAGAAAATCATGGATGACATGGAGGATGATGAATTCCTCCACATTGAAGATATTGAGCGGACTGCAGATCTTTTGGATGACACCAGTGATGCCCCGGTCATCCGCCTGGTCAACCAGATGATCTCCCAGTCGGTCAAGGCGGGTGCCAGCGATATTCACATCGAACCGTTCCAGGATGAACTCGTTGTCCGGTACCGCATTGACGGAATACTTTACCCCATGATGACCCCGCCCAAGATGTTCCAGTCCAGCCTGATTTCCAGAGTTAAGGTCATGGCCAAGATGAATATTGCCGAAAAGCGGGTTCCCCAGGACGGCCGGGCCCAGGTCCGGTTGGGAAATCAGGAAATTGACATGCGTATTTCAACGGTACCCACCAATTTCGGTGAGCGCCTGGTTATCCGGCTGTTAAACAAGTCCGGATATTTCATGCAGATTTCAGAATTCGGCCTGTCCCATGAA
>QKDP01000006.1 GCA_003252055.1 Desulfobacter postgatei
CCCGGGCATGGAGGTCTTCATGCGCCGGGCACCCAAAGGAACCAAATATCACATGGCATTTGAACCTGTTATCGGACTTGAGGTCCACGCCCAACTCAAAACCAAGACTAAAATTTTCTGTAACTGTTCAACCGCCTTTGGCAAAGCCCCCAACGCCAATACCTGCCCGGTATGCACGGGCATGCCAGGGGTTTTACCGGTCCTGAATAAACAGGCCGTAACCTTTGCAATCAAAGCCGGCCTTGCCACCAACTGCATCATCAACAGGGAAAGCCGGTTTGACAGAAAAAATTATTTCTACCCCGATCTTCCCAAGGGTTACCAGATCTCCCAGTTTGCCAAACCCATTGCCGAACACGGCTTTCTGGATATTGAGGCAGATACAAAGAAAAAACGCATCGGCATCACCCGCATTCACATGGAGGAAGATGCCGGAAAGCTTATTCACGACCCTCTGCGGGGAAAAAGCATGGTGGACCTGAACAGAACAGGGGTTCCCCTTATTGAAATTGTCAGTGAACCCGATCTTCGCACGGCTGCTCAAGCAGGTGCCTACTTAAGAAAACTGCATGCCATTTTAAAGTACATTGACGTATGCGACGGCAACATGGAACAAGGCTCTTTCAGATGCGACGCCAATATCTCCCTGCGGCCTGTGGGTCAGGAGGAATTCGGCATCCGCACCGAGCTTAAAAATTTAAACTCCTTTAAAAATGTTGAAAAAGCCATCCTGTACGAAATCCAGCGTCAAACCTATGTACTGGAAGAGGGCGGACAGGTCATCCAGGAAACCCGGCTGTGGGATCCGGCCAAAAACCGCACTGCATCCATGCGGGGCAAGGAAGAGGCCCATGATTACAGATATTTCCCGGATCCTGACCTTGTGCCGTTGATTGTGGACGATGCCTGGATCCAGGAAGTGCGCATCAGCATGCCGGAACTGCCGGATGAAAAAAAGCAGCGGTTTATCCAGGAATACAGCCTGTCTGAGTATGATGCCGGTGTTTTAACAGCCAATCTTGATATGGCCAACTTTTTTGAAGAGACCATTAAGCCGTTGAAAAACATCAAGCAGGCGGCCAACTGGACCATGACCACACTCATGGGCATGCTTAATGCCAAGAGCATTGAAATCAGTGATTCACCTGTTTCTGCCCATGGATTTTCAAAACTTCTTGGACTTCTGGAATCTTCCCGAATCAATGCCAATGCCGCCAAAACGATTTTTGAGGAAATGGTGGAAACCGGCAAAGATCCTGAATCCATAGTCAAAGAAAAAGGGCTTGAACAGGTATCAGACCAGGGCGAACTTGTAGCAATGGTGGATGAAATTATTAAGGAAAACCCAGAAGAGGCAAAGGCTTACAGGGACGGCAAAACCAAGCTGTTCAGCTTTTTCATGGGTCAGGTCATGAAAAAAACCCGGGGCAAGGCGGATCCCAAAGTAGTTACTCCCATGCTCAAATCAAAACTGTAAAGGAAAAAGCAAATGAAAAAACTGCATACTTTTGTTAAAGGTATTATATCCGTTGTTATCCTTGTCGGATTGGTCTTTCCATACACGGCCTTTGCAAGTGACCCTGAAACCCTTGCCGTCCTCTCCTTTAACATCAATGCTGACAAGAATCTGGACTACCTTAAAAAAGGTATTTCAACCATGCTCTATTCCAGGCTTACCTGGCCTGAAAAAGTCGTTGTTGTGCCACCCAAAAAGATGGCATCGGTTGAGGCCGGATTAAAAAAACTCTCCGGCAGTAAACTGGTCTATGAGACTGCCCGGAAAACCGGATCCAGATATGTGATTTACGGCACCATCACCAGCCTTGCAGGCGCTTTCAGTATTGACGCCAAGGTGTTTGATACCACTGAAAAGCAGTACATGGCTTTTTTTGAACAATCCAAGAACAGTGACGACTTGATAAAAAAAGTGGACTACATAGCCGCAGCCATAAATCACAAAGTATTTGATCGTACAACTGTCACCTGGGAACAGATGGAGCAGGAAAAGCAGAAAAAACTCAATGAGCTAAAAAATCAGAATCCGGAAAACCTTATGCAGATGCCGGCTGGGTGGCAACACGAAGAAAAGGTCGGCTGGAAAGTCTGGAAATATCTGTTCTAGGCTCTATGGATGGTTCAAAATACCAATTCAGTGATATGGTTAATCAGATGGTGTGGTTTTCTCGTTCATCGATGGAGGTGATGAGTATTCTAATCAATGTGGAGTACCACGGACGAACAGTTAAACATTGCCCACGTGTGATCTGCGACCTTTAATTCAAAAGGCGAGACATTTGTTGTAGATATAACTGCGCAAAGGTCCGTTGTTTCAGAAATTTTGACAATGTATTCAGTATTGACCTCGCCCTTGGTTATTTTGGTTACCACTCCCCTAAGTCTGTTTTCTGCACTGCATTCCGGAGATTCTGTTCCGGAATGCAAAATTATTAACGGAGCCTTTACCTCAGCCGTTATTAATCTGCCTGGTTTCAAGCCAAGCCGGTCCAAGCTATCATTCGTAATTACCGTGACTATGGAATCCCCTTCCAGTGTTTCCATAACAACACGTGTTTGTATGTCGCCCTTCAATATTTCCGATACTTTTCCAAAAAAACAATTTCGTGCGCTTGTTTTGCGTGTGGATTCTTTTTCCACAAACCGCTTTGCGACCGCTTGGATTTCATCTTTTGAGAAAGCCACATAAGACGACGTCAGGTTTGGAGTCGAGTGCCCCAATATCATTTGAACTGCTGGTAGTGGGATGTTGTTTTGCATCAATTCGATCCCCCGAGCCTTTCGAATTGCTTCGGGACCGCTCAGTTTTTTTGGGCAACCACATGCCTGAGCTCGTTCATAAAACTTACGGCGAACAAAGCCTGGATCTAAATTAAGTAATTTTTCTGAATTCTTGTGTGATTTGATT
>QKDP01000068.1 GCA_003252055.1 Desulfobacter postgatei
GGTGGCGTGGTATCCCCCGACCACGATTTTGGCGCTGGGCCGGACACGTTTGATCAGCCGGATAATCCGGCAGCAGGTGTCCCATTGCCATGACATGGCTGAAAGCCCCACGATGTCCGGCGCAAGCTTTGTCAGTTGTTTGGTTAGATAGTTGCGGATGGAGCGGCGTTTCCGGATCAGGTCAATGATTCTGACCTCATGCCGTTCATGGATATTGCCGCCGATGCTGGCAATGCCGAGGTTGGGGAAATGCACTGCATTTTGGTGAATTACAAGTGGCGCTACATCGGGCATGGACATCAGGAGCACTTTCATGGCAGACTCTCCTTGGAAAAAGGGATAATGACGCTTGAAAAGATTTTCATGGCAAAAGCCTTTATCTGTGTCCCCCGGGGCCGGTTCACCGGGTAAAAATGCCATTCCCCAGGTGCCCGGCCCCATGTGAACCCCTGAGGTCAGAGACAACGGGACAAGAGAAACACGCGCCCGGGGGCAGGCCTGACGTATTTGGGGCATGACTGAAGTCTCCACCCATGCCCTGTTTCCAAACTCGCGTTCAAGCCGGTTGACGGCGTACCGGATCTGGCTTTCACTGTTTCTGACGGTTGCGACTTTTTGGGCGCCGTTTGCCCGGGGGCTGATGACGGGCCGGATGCTGAGAAGGTCTCCCGTCATACAACCTGTTTTGGAGATCCTGCCACCCATGGCCAGGTATTTAAGCTGGTTGAGGAAAAGCAGTTCGTCGCACGCCCCAATAATTTTCACCGTATGGGCTGCCAGTTCCGCCGGGTCCTTCAGGGTTCCGGCCGCCAGGGCAACGGTTTCGGCAATAAGCCCGAGCCTGCCGGAAGCAGCACCGGTATCCACAACCTTCATCCGTTCTGAAAGCCCGTTGTCCGCAACCCACTGGACGGCAACCTCATAATTACCTGTATACACGGACCCCACACATAGGTAAAGTATCCGGTCATATTGTTCCAAGGCCTTCCTGAAGGTCTCCCGGCGCTGGAATACCGAGGCCTGGGCGGTCATGACCCTTTTGCCCCGGGCCATGTCTGCATAGATTTGGGCCGGATCTGCGAGGGTTTCAGGAGACCCGCCGTCATCCGTCACAATGAAACTGTCCATGAGCGTGATGCCGAGTTCTGCCGCCCGCTCAATGGTAATGGAGCCTGCCGCATCCGTGATGATGCCCACCGTGTTTGGAGTTGTCCGGGCCGGTGCGTTTTGTGCCCGGGTTGTGATGGGCTCATCATTCCATGCCGTGATTGCCCCTATTTCAGCCACCCGCTGCTTAAGCGCCTCCCTGTCCCGGGTGTGCACATGGATTTTCAGGGATTGATCCGTTTGTGCCATGATAATACTGTCGCCAAGGGTTTTAATCAACGCGTCCGGGGTGCCGGCGCTTTGATCCACCCGGAGCCGTAAATCCACACAAAAAGCCGGTTCTGCCGGTTCCGTGTAGCCGGGCGACACACAGAGCTGATCCTTGAAGCTTTCCATGACCGGGATACATTGATCCTGCCTCTCTTCAAGGGCTTTGAAGAATCCTTCCAGGAACAGGAACATCCCTAAGGCCCCTGCATCCACGACGCCTGCTTTCTGCAGGGCGGGCAGCCGGGTAGTGCTTTGGGCCACACTTTGTCTGAGCACTTCGGTCAGTTCGTTGGTGTCAAAGCATGCTTCCTGCAGCCGGGCGTCACTTGCCCTGTCATCAAAAAAACGGGCCTGACTTTCAAACAGGTCCAGCATGGTACCGGGCCTGGGATCGGCCACGGCGTTCATGGCCATGGTTAAGCCCTGTCTGGCGGCATTGGGAAAAGAGATGGGCAACGGATGGGTCAAAAAGCCTGAAAAAAAGGCTGCCGCAATATTGCCTGAATTGCCGACGGCTGATCTTGACAGGTTAGTAATTAATTGATCAAAAGGGCGTTGCTCAAAAGTGCTTCCTGACGATGTTTTGCCGGCGTCATTGAACGCGTCGTTATCCGGCTTAATCTGCTTAAACGGCGCCAGGCTGATTTTCAGGTTTTTGCCGGTGTCTGAATCATGGACCGGAAAGACATTGACCTGATCCAGCAGATCCGCCCAGGCCACAATCCTTTCGTAGCCAATGGCAAAGGCTTTTGTAAGTTTTTGTGTGTCAGTGCACTCAAAAAGGCCTGGAGGCATGACGTCACACCAGAAGCGATGAGGCTACATCCTCGGGGATTCTGTACAGAAGCGTCATTTCAGGCACACGCACGGCCACCTGTTCGCCTTTCCCCCGGGCACAGACCTGGCCCGTATCTTTAAGCCGGATCTCAAAATTAATGGCAATTTTGTATTCAGCCTCTGTTACGGCTGCTTTGCAGATAAATTCGTCATGAAATTTTAAGGGTGCAATATGCTTGATGGATGAGCGGCTTACCGGAAAGCTGATATGTTTTGTAAGGGAGTATGCATACAGGTCGATGCCTCCTGCTTTAAATAGGTCGAACCGTGCAATATCAAAGTATTTATAATAATTGCCGTGCCACATCACATGCATGGGGTCCAGGTCGTGGAACGGCACTTTGTGTACCGTTTCGATCTGTCTGTATATCGGCTGTTTATTTTCGTTTTTGGTTACCATGGAATGAACTGATAGAGTTTGGCGAACATTTCATAAACGGTTATCCAGTTCTGCAGATCCTGGGTGCTGTTCATATGCGCCCGTTTATTGACCATGACCCAGCTCATATGGGCTGCGCCGTCCTTGCAGGTTTTGCAGTCCCGGGTTTCAGATGTGCAGCAGCGGTGCATGGTTTTTAGATCCGAGGCCCAGCGGATAAAGTTGGTCAGCCGTTTGGGATTGTTTTTCCGGTCGTCCAGGGGCTGGGTCACCGAGGGGCACTCCGCCCACCCGAAGGGCCTGCCTAACATGGTGCCTGTGGTGATGATCTTGTGATAGTATTTTGCGGAGACCACCGTGTCTGGATAGCGGTCCAGCAAGTCGTCCATTTCCCGGCACACGTCTGAAAGCTCTTGCTTTGTCCAGCTGAATCCGTCCACACCTTCGTCATTGGAAAGAAGCTGCATATGCACTTTGACGCCGACATTGCGGATTTTCCGGACGATGGGCTCGATATGTCCCACCAGTTTGGGGGTAATGGTCAGAAGATAGTAAACATGGGGGTCGCCTTCATAGTGGCGGCTGGATATGGCAAAGGTGTCCTTTCCCCGTAATGTTTTTTCGTCATCACTGCTGCCCCACAGCGAAATGCCCACCATCATATCCGGAAAACGCTCCCTGGG
>QKDP01000273.1 GCA_003252055.1 Desulfobacter postgatei
TTCTTCAGGCGTTGAAAGGCCCAGCTTCCCTTTTATTTCACCGACTTCGGTTTCAAGGCCTGCCCATTCAGGGATATACGGATTTAATTCAATATTGGCCAAAAGGTTCTGGTCATCGGGTAGGTGGGATGCGTCAATGGCGATGGAGGTAATGCCGGCATCAAATAAAGACCGGATTTCGGTTTTGGCCGGTTCAACATCATCGGGTTTTTTAATTCCAAAATGGTCTGCGTGTATGGCTACAGGAATGGTTATCCCCGTTTCATTCATATACGCATCGGTCTGCCTTGCAATGTTCCAAAGGCTGGTGGCACAATAGGCCCCGGTGCCGCCTTCGGAGCGCGCAATTTCGATGATAACGGCAGCATTGGCACGCTGGGCTGCGGCAAGGGTCCCTTTGATGACAAACGCGTTTCTGCCGTTAGCCGCAATGGTCATGCAGTTGCCCTTGGCCAGCATGGCGCGGTCGATATATTTCCCGCTGACGATCAATGCTTTTGAGCTGGGGAAGCACTTTTTCACATTGGGGGGTCTGCCGTAATCAAGCAGTTTGCGGTATTCTTCGGATTGTGAATGGGTCATGATGAAATCCTCCCGTATGTAAGTAATAACGTTGCGCGTTAAGAATGGTTAGGAATCATAGACTTTTTACATTAAAATAACCTAAAATCAACCTCAATAAAAGGAATGAACTTAATTTAATATGAAAGTCACAATGAGAAATGTCAAAATGAATCAGTGCTCACGGTCCTTTTGGGATGGAGTAAAAACAAACTAATCAGGATATGATAAAATTTGTATGTTTTAATATACTGTAAATATTGTACATATTGATATTTCAGCGTCCGTTTTGAAAATTATTGCACGGCTTGACATTTGCGGGGATTTAATGTTAAATGGATGATTCACTATTCATTCAGGCAAGAGAAGGATGAACACATTTGCAGAAAAGTAAGTCCGAGAAATATCATAAAATTTTAAACAGTGCCGGTGCAGTGTTTGCCGAGCATGGTTTTTACAAAGCCACCATTTCACAGATTGCTGCCAGGGCAGGGGTGGCAGACGGCACTTTATACCTTTATTTCAAGAACAAGGACGATATCCTTTATCAGTACCTGAGCTTTAAAACAGATGTGGTGTTTAAAAAAATGAATGCTGCCGTGGCCAAAGGCACAGATGCGGAAAGCAAACTGAGAAATCTGATCCGCTGTCATCTTGAGGAGTTTCAAAATGACAAAAACATGGCAATTATTTTTCAATCAGAGGTGAGATATCTTCGGGATATTGAGTCCCAGATCAAGGATATCTCAAAAATGTACCTTGATCTTTTATCCGACATTATAGAACAGGGTCAGATTGAGGGATCCATGCGCCAGGATCTCTTTGTGGGACTAGTGAAACGGTTTATCCTCGGGGCTGTGGAAGGTGTGATTTCCACCTGGGTCAGTGCCCGTGGCCGCTACGATCTTGGGACCATGGCAGATCCGCTGGTGGACCTTTATATGACGGGCGTCCGGGGAGGCTGAAACCGGCCCTCATCAGACACGACTTGCCTCTGCTTTTCCCCCTGAATTTAAAAAAATTTTCCTTCCAGATATTTCTGGGAAGGGACAGTTGCGTTGAACTGAAATTTATGCTTTTTTCTTGACGCCAAAGTCGATGTTTATTAAAGCACAATGAGCCTGAATTCATTACTTAAATATAAATGGAGGTAAGTTAAGTATGTCTATGATCATTGCTCCGGCAAACTATTTGTTGTTCGGTTTTTTTCCAACCGTGATTTTTTCATTTCTTTTGCCGGTAATCGGTGTCGGGGTTTTTACCTACATCATGGCACGAAGAATCGCTCCTCTGGTCCGGGCCAATCCGGACTATCGTTTTAACAATATTCCGGAACGGATTAAAAATCTGATCGTGGTCTGGCTAGGGCAGATCCGCCAGCCCAGATACATGCAGGCTGGTGTGCTGCACATCATTATATTTGCCGGCTTTTTAATCCTTTCCATCCGCTCCACCAGTCTGGTCATTATCGGTCTGCATGACGGATTTGTGCTGCCGGGGTTGGACGGTTTCCTGGGTGCTGTTTATAATTTCATTAAAGATTACGCAGCCACTGCCGTTCTTGTGGCCTGTATCATCGCGGCCTACCGCCGGGGCATCATCAAACCAGCCCGCTATGCCGTGCCTGAGAAATATGGTCATGACCATACTGCAGAAGCGATTTTTGTTCTGGGCCTCATTTCTACCCTGATGATTTCGGAAAGCATGTTTGAAGCTACAGCCGTGGCCTACAACCACCAGGCCCTTGGTGAAGCCCATTTCCTGGCACCGTTTTCCCTGGTCTGGATTTTTTCAAAGATACTTGGGTTTGCATCCTTGGAATTCCTCCAGGGCCTGCACATCATTATGTATTATGTGCATGATTTCACCTTTTTCTTCTTCCTGTGCTTTCTGCCCCTGGGCAAGCATTTCCACGTCATCACCTCTTTTTTCAACGTCTTTTTCATGCGGGTGAAAAAGGGCAATATCAAGCCGGTTAAATACGGTGTTTCCGATGAGGAACTGGATGACCTGGAATCCTTTGGCGTTAAAAAACTTGAGGATTTCACCTGGAAGCACATGCTTGATTTTTACTCCTGTGCAGACTGCGGCCGCTGTTCCGACCAGTGTCCTGCCAATGCAGCCGGCCGGCCTTTGTCCCCGCGGTTCATCAGCATCAAGGCCAGGGATCTTATTTTCAAGAATTATCCCATTAAATCCGGTGTGATTTATAAATCCGACAAGCTTCTGGTGGAGGACATTTATACAGAGGATGAAATCTGGTCCTGTACCACCTGCGGTGCCTGTGAACAGGAATGTCCCCTGGGGATCGAGTACATTGATAAGATGGTTGACCTGCGCCGTGGTATGG
>QKDP01000093.1 GCA_003252055.1 Desulfobacter postgatei
CGCCCTGCTGGCGCTGGGCCGCCAGGGAAAAATCGAGGCACCGCCCCCCAAAACCCTGCCCAGTGTGTTGAGCCAGCAGGTCATTTCCTGCCTCTACGAAAAAAAGGAAATTTCCCTCAATGCCCTGAAAGACCTCTTTCCGGACCGCAAAAATCTGCTGCCGAATATTTTCAAAGCACTTGAACAAAAGGGCTGGCTGAGACGGACCAGACGCCCCGGCCTTTTCCGAGGCTCGTGGCAGTACCGGAACCATTTTATGGCATACAAAATCTGGGGAAACTTTCCGGAAAGCGAAAAGGAATACATCCTTGAAGTGGACATGGAATCCATTGCCGACATCCCCCAATCCATTGTGGACCAGATGGCGGTGGGGGACCGGGTCTATCTTTCGGGCCGGCGCCTTAAAATCCTGAAAATTGAAGATGGTGATCCCGGCAAGGTTACGGCCCGGCCGGCCATGGAAAAGGATGATAAGGACCTGGTCTGGGTAGGGCTGGGTGCACATGTCTCCTGGGAAACGGCACAGGCCATGGGGCGCATCCTGGGCACCGGCACCTTGGTCCAGGACAGCAGCCTCATGGCCCGGACCCAAAAATTATTCCGCCGGGAACTCTCATATTTTGAAAACCGGGTGAAGTTGGCCAACGGTATTGAGGTGGTTCCGGGGACCCGGGCCAGGTTCCACTTTTGCACCTTTCTGGGGTCTGCCGGCAACCTGGTGCTGGAATGGGCGGTCCGGGACCATTTCCAGGATGATGACCTGGATGTGGCCTCCAGCGAAACCGGGGTGGAATGCGCCCGATGGATTGACTTTCAAAAACTGAACCTGCCCGTTGAAAAAAAGGCATTCCACACCTGGGTCTGCGCCCATTTCAAGGTACTGCGCAGCCTGATTCCCTTGAGCATTTTCTGGCGGACCCTGCCTCAAAAACAGATGGTGGAAGAGGTGGCGGATTTCCTTTTTGACCGACGGGTGGCAGATACCTTTGCCCGGTATCTTGAATTGGGTTCGGATATTGTTTCCGGGGATATGGCTGCCCTTTTGGAACCGTTGCCCATGGCTGCCGGTGAATCTCCAGGCTTTGAAATGGAAGCCGGAGCAGCGCTTTTGTGTCATGAAAAGCAGACTGCAAAAATACCGAAAGATTCCCCTTTTTTATCCCCCATCTGGCAGGCCCCCTGCCTTGACCCGGATCGGACCGCTCCCCGTTCCCTCACTGCCACCATGGTCAGTGATTATATTTTCCACGGCCAGTGTGACCGCAGGTTCTGCCTGTCATACCTTGGCTTGGCCCACCCTGTAAAAGAGCAGGACGATATCATGGCCCTTGTCCGGGATCAGGGAATCCAACATGAAAAAGAGGTGCTGGCCGCCCTTGAAAAACAGGGAAACCGCCCGGCGGTCCCGGAACCGGCAGCGGCCGGAGAGCCCCAATGGTTCCCTTCGCTTAAGCTGATGGAAGAAACAATAGAGCTGCTCTCTTTTAATCCGGAAAACGTCCGGCCAGTCTGGCTGTCCCAGTGCTATCTCAAGACAGAAGGGGCCATCCCTGAATTTGCCCATATCACAGGTATCGGCATCCCGGATCTTCTGAAACTCTCCGCCGGCAAAGACGGACAGGCAATCATTGAAGCCGGGGATATCAAACGCAGCCAAAAACCGGGATACCACCATAAATGGCAGGTGGCCTTTTATGCCCTGGCACTGGAACAAATTATTGAGCGTTGCAAGCTGCCTGCCCGGATCTCCCGCAAGGGGTTCATCATTACCCCGCCGCCATTGGGCGACATGCGGGAAACAGAACAGTATCAGATCCATGAATTTGATTTAACCCCATACCTTTCGGCCCTGCCCACGCTCCTGCACCATCTCGGCCATGTACTTTCCGGCCTGCCGGCCCAAGCCAGTTACAGGCTTCAAAGCCTGTGCACCGCCTGTTCCGGATTCCCCGGCTGTTACCACCATGCCCTGACCCATGAACAGATCCGGTTCCTGCCAAAATTAACCAAGGGCGAACTGGCTGCCCTGCAGCAGATGGCGTGCACCACCCTTGAACAGCTGTCCGGTGCCCTTGAAAAAGAGACCGTTCGCCTCTCCCCGGGACAGCAGAAAAAATTATTGGGATGGTGTGATGCCTTTTTAAGCGGCCGCATTCGCTGTCACACAAAAAAGACCCATAGGTTCCCGGCCAACCTGTCCAGGCGCATCTTCATCCACCTGGAAAAAGATCCCCTGGACGGCCTGCCCCGAGTCCTGGGATGGCAGGTCCTGGATACAGACGGCCAGATAATAGTTGAATCACATGTATGGACCATGGAAACCAACGAACAGCGGCAGTCAGTGCGACAAATCTTTTTAAATGAATTGGCGCGAATGTGGGAAGCGGGCATCCATGCGGGCCAGGGGCCCCATATTTTCCATTTCGGCGCCCAGACACCCGCGACCCTGAATCAATGGCTGGGGGAGTTAAAAAGACCATCCTGGGAATTTCTCGGTCAAACCCAGCCTTCCGCCTGGACAGATATACAAAAGGTCCTGACCGCCCATTTTTATATGCCCGCTCCGGGCACAGCATCCCTTTATACCCTGGGCCGCATCTTCAAATGCCGGACCATTCCTGCACCCCCTTCGACCCTGTTTCACCACAACGGCGAATTCATCAGCGATATAGGACAGGCTGCCGCCGAAGTAAAACAATGCCTTGGGCTCATGGCAGAGCTGTACCAGGTTGCCGTGTCCCGGCTGGAAAGCCAATGGATCAGGGAATGGCCCTCAAGCAACCCTGAAGACAAAAAGGCGCGGCCCTATACAACATTTATCCAGGAGGAACAACGCCTGAAAGAGGCCGATATCATGATGCTCCAGGAACAGCCCCTGGAAGAGCGGATGCTGCGGTTCAGGTCC